>JAFGJY010000104.1 GCA_016928875.1 Candidatus Omnitrophota bacterium
ACCCCAATGGGGCAATGGTCCGATCCCTGAATGTCATACATTATGAATGCTGATCGTATATTGTTCTTAAAAGCCTCGTTAACGAATATATAATCAATACGCCAGCCAACGTTTCTTTCACGTGCACGCGTTTTATAATCCCACCACGAATAATGCGCGCCCTCTTTGGTGAACATGCGAAAGGTATCAACAAAACCGTCCGCGACCACCTTGTCGATCCACGCCCGCTCCACCGGAAGAAATCCCGATACATCTTCGTTCTCTTTCGGCCGGGCAAGATCGATCTCAGTATGGGCTGTATTCACATCACCGCAAAAAACAATGTTATTACCTTTGCGTACTAACGCATTTACATGTTTTAAAAAATCCTTATAAAAATCCAGCTTATATTGTAAGCGTTCCGCCGAAGCATTACCGTTCGGGAAGTAAACATTAAATAATATGAAATCATCATAATCGGCCCGAATGATCCGCCCTTCCCCATCACACGCTTTAGACCCGATGTCAGTTGCGATCTTGCGCGGGGCCATCGTACTTAACAGCCCGACACCGCTGTACCCTTTTCTCTCCCCCAATGCAAAAACCTTGTTATATCCCTCAAGGGCCATAATATCTTTTGGCACTTGATCAAGCGCAGCCTTGGTCTCTTGCAGGCACAGAATGTCCGGTCGTTCCTTTTTAAGCCACTCGGTAAAACCTTTATTGGATATAGCCCGGATCCCGTTAACATTCCACGAAAGCAAAGTGATCGTTTTCTTCTTAGCCATTATCTTCTATGTCCTTTAGTGCCTCGACCAACACTTCGAGCGGGGGCCTGATATTAATGTCGTGTACATCAATATAACGAATAATGCCTTCTTTGTCGATGATAAACAACGCCCGTTCTGTAACGCCATTTGAACGCAGCACGCCATATTGCTTGGCAACCTCACCGTGCGGATAGAAATCTGATAAGACGGGGAACCAAAGCTCACCCATCGCTTTTGTCCATGCATAGAGCGTAGGAATATTGTCCACCGTTATGCCTAATAATACGGCATCATATTCATCAAAAATATCTTCCACAATGTTATATCCGGGCCATTGATCGGAACATACCCGCGTCCATGCGGCAGGCACAAAGGAAAGCACAACATTTTTTTTCTCTCGGAATGAACGTAAGGAAATCTTCTCACCGCTTAAGGACGGCAATGTAAAATTCGGCGCTTCTTCTCCCACCTCAACTACAAGTGTACTGTCGACCGGTTTTTCATCATCGACCTCAAATATGCCTTCCGCAAGCGTCATTGCGCATACGCTCGTAGCAATCAAACAAAGAATTGTAGTTAACCATACAAGCTTTAAAGCCATAAAAACCCTTTTTATTCGATATGTGTAAGTATTGTTTTTAGGAACTTTTCTGAATTCCGTAACGCTCCTGCCTGCTCATATATCAGTTTGAAATTATCGTTATCAGTGCGTTGTATCACGACAAAATGCGGTGTTGAATACGCATGAAGGGCCCGCGCCGCATCCCCATATGGATCCGGGAAGAGCGGAAATAATACATTAAATTTTCGTTTGAATATAGCGACCTCAAATTCAGAATTCGCAAAACCGATCCCGATCATCTTAATATTCTGGCCCGTATGCGGTTTTGTCGTTAGATCGTAGAATTCATTGACCGCAGCCGCATCGGTTTGGCATGCAGGACAATACATACTGAAGAATTGGATCACAAGAACATCAGCATTAATAGAAGACGGAGAGAAACTCTCTCCGTCTTCTATGCCTAAATATTGCACAGCCGTTTCAAGCGGCTGCATCAGTTCTATTGCCTTTAATGCATGCGTTATATTGCCTTTGCCGAGCATGCCGCTTTGTGTCGAACAAGCCATCATTCCACAACATAGCAACACGCTGAAGATCAAGCAATATATCCGTCGTACAAGCAAGGTGTCCAATCGATCAGATCCCTTATGCCTTGCACTTTATTTGTTTTTTTAACTGCTTTAATTCTTGTTTCTGCTCAGCAGTAAGAATCGATTGCAGTTGTGCCTGGGCAGCTACGAGCATTTTTGCTTTCTCGTTCTTTAAGGCGTATTTCTTGTCGATCAAAGCGTTGACCGCTGCAACATCGATCTCATCTTGCCAGGTCGCTCTCTTAATATCGACCATGACCAGCTCGATCTCTGCTTTTTTGGAAATAAGCGCTTTTTTAGTGTTGTACTTAAGGTCCTTGATCTTTGCGACTTGGTCATCGCTCAGCTTCAATTCTTCTTGATGCATGACCAGACAATGTGCTTTCATCATCACCTTCGATGCCCAATCATCCTTACCCTTGCCGCCGCCTTTACCGCATGACCCTGCTTCTACGGTCGCGGCACAGACCATCATTGCTACTAGAGCCGCACATAATACTTTTTTCATAACATCCTCCTTTGTTAAAGCCAGTTACAATATGTTAACGCACAGATCGTTTTTGCATCAACGATCTTTCCTTTAAGAAATAGATCCCGCACTTCAGGTTTAGAAAAAATACACGTACGCATAACTTCATCCTTATCGAGGCATCGCTCGGCCTTGCGTAAGCCTTCGGCTTTATAGATGAATATCTTTTCTGTGGAATAACCCGGCACCGGGAATATTTCGCCAAGTTTTGTTATCCGCGTTGCTTTATACCCTGTTTCCTCGACCACTTCACGCCGGGCACATACATGCGGGCGTTCCTGATGTTCCAGTGTGCCGGCCGGTAATTCATAAATATACTTGTTTATGACCGGGCGAAATTGCCTGACCATAATGATCTTCGTTTTCGTTAAAAAGGGAACGATAAGCGCAGCCCCCGGATGCTGGATCACCTCAAGTTCGGCTTCTGCCCCATTGGGTAATGTTTGGCGCTTTTTTATAAGGTTAAGCAATTTCCCGTGATAGATCTTTTTTACCTTTGGCATACCACCTGCTTCTTTATGTTATTAAGGCCGGAATTAAGTTTTTTATTATAGAATGCTGGGCATATTTTACAATGCTTTTCTTTAGTTAAAAATACGCTTTTTTCCAGGTCATGGTCATCATGGACCAACGCCCTTGACTTTACTGTACTTGATCTTTTCTGTTTGTGCTACAATATGTCACATAAATCAGTGTTATGAACGAAGTTGAAAGGAATAATAATGCAAAAGACCATTCTTATTTGCTTATGTTGTCTATCATTGGCTTTTACCGCCCCGGAAGAATTACGTACCCAAAACCGCAGTAATTTGATCAAGTTGCAGCCCGGAATGCCAAAAGTACAGGTCGTATCGATCATGGGCACTACGACTGCCGAAGATTTCGACGAATCAGGTACCTATGCTATCAATAATCCGTATAAAACGGAAACCCTGGAAGGAAAAAAGAAACTCTTTGAGGTCCTTTATTATCACACTGAACTCAAGGAGCGTGATAGAAGCCTTGATAACGAAGAGCTCACGCCGTTGGTATTATGTGATAATAAACTTTTGGGATGGGGATGGCCATTTCTAAGAGAGATCGTTCAGAAGTACGAAATAACGTATTCTTTCCTGAACGAGGCACAAGTATAGTTTCCCTGTCTTTAACATAGTAAAAAAGCGCTGTCATGAATTGTGACAGCGCTTTTTTTTATTATTATGGTATGTAACTACTTATGCTTTCCAAAGCCCGTGTATATTACAATATTCGCGAACCGTGACTTTATCTGTAGTAACCGCAAATTCCGCGACCGGCGGATTTCCCGGTTTGAGGAATTCCCTGTATGTTTTCCCTCCGGCGATAAGTTCGATCCATTCGATATAGTGGGCATTCTCCATGGGATGAACCACTGCACCGACAGTCACTTTATACCCTTTAGCCGTCTTTTCCACGACCGGCACATGTTTCTCTTTGGCCGCATCAACAGTATTTTCCTTAAAAAGTTTCATCGGTGCCCCGCAACAACGAAGCTCACCGATACCCCCATGAACAACTTCAACAATGTTGCCGCATGCTTCGCATTTGTAGATCTCTAGCTTTTCTGCCATATGTCCTCCTTCGTGATATTATTATGCTTTTTGTTTGAAATGCTCTAGTAAATTTTAACGCAATAGTCCTCTATACTATTACATTAGTTCCATTTTTCAACACCAAATAATCAATATTAAGAGGGGTTTATTTCCCATAGAATCTTAACATTAGTGTTAACAGAGTGATAAGCATGAAGACATTGTGGGCTTATTTAGACAAAAAAAGACCGGATCGCTGAGATCCGGTCTTCCTTCGCCCCACGCAAAAGGCGCATATCATCGCATTCGTTATCTATAATTAAAACTTTCTCTTCATAATGAGAAAGATCTTGCCGTCACGATAATCCGCCGAAGCGCGCATACCTAACACTTTGAAGCTACATTTTTCTTTGACATACTTACGTGCTTCCTGGGCTTTAAAATATACATAGAAAATATCAACGCCCAGCATTTCTTCCCACTCTCTTAAAAGCTCGGCTGATTCACTCTTCTCATCGATCTTGGGTTTTGTCCAAAACCATTTAAGGAAACTCAACCACTGCAGTGAAAAAAAGCGCTTTATTTTGGCCCTCTTGCCCAAAGGGACTTCGATCTCTTCTGATATAAAATCAGGAATATAGATCGGTAGATCACTGGTCGTCACTGTACTCTCAACGGGCACTCCCTTCTCGACCGCCGTCTCGGCGATGACAAGTTGAGGCACGCTTTGTGGCATAGCAACGGTTTGTTGGGCGTATAGAGAAGATGTTTGGGCAATAAAAAAAAGGAGCATCAGCCATGTTATCGCTTGCTTTATCGCGCGCGTTTCCATTGCTGACCCCCTTTCTTACTATATTGATATGCAATATTTATACCTTAATTATATCAAACTTATCTTATTGCATTTCAATGTGTTACGAATATTCTGGCAATCTCAAAGACCGTAAGATATGACAAATAAATGACTTGTTGATAATTTTATGTCATTTTTTTACACTGGCTAAAAATGTCACATCTTCATCAAATGTTCCTATCGCAACACAGGTTAGTTAATAAGAGAGCATAAAAATTTCAAAGAACAGGATCTCCGGCTACGGGACCAAGATCACCTTTCCATATGCCTTTGAATTTATGATAAATGTATGTGCGTCTGCCGCTCGTTCCAGGGAAAACTCTTTACCTATCACAGGGTTCAAAACCCCGGATGTTAGCCCCTCAAAAAGTTCTGCATGGATCTTTTCTTTTTCTTCCCGCGTTGCATTGAATATGACCATACCATGGACGCTCCCGCCCGTACGCATAATATCACGCGGATTTATTGTCGTATCCCCACGACAGCCTATGATGACCACCCTACCGTTCTTAGCTAACACTTTAAGGTCATTGCCTAAATTAACGTTGGCCAACATTTCTAACGCCACATCAACACCGCGGTCTCCGGTCGCTTTCATGATCGCGTCTATATAGCCCGATCGTGTGTGATCAAATACTTCATGTGCGCCCTGTTCATGCACAAGCTTCAACCCTTCCTGGGAGCCGGCCGTTGCAAATACATTCAACCCCGCATGATTGGCGATCTGCACTGCCGCAACCCCGACAGCGCCGCTGGCACCATGAATAAGTACGGTTTGATCGGCACACGCCGAGGCTTTATTAAAAAGCGCGTAATAGGCTGTTGTAAAAGGTATGCCCAACGCTGCTCCTTGTTCGAAAGACACTTTATCAGGCAATGAATATATTTGATGTTCAGCGCATAATACTTCCGCAGCATAAGAACCGCTTAATGTTCCATCGGTATATACCCGGTCGCCGACCTTAACCTTTTTTACATTGCCCCCGATCGCCTTAATAATTCCAGCTGCGTCAAATCCAAGTGTAAAAGGAAATTTTGTTTGGAATGGATACATCCCGGAGCGAATATATGTTTCTACGGGATTTACCCCGATCGCTTTGACCTCGACCAATATTTGATCCTGACCTGCAACGAGATCGCTAACATCCTCGTATTTCATGACCTCAGGTGGTCCGTAATTATATACCTGTATGGCTTTCATATCCTTGACTCCTTACGTATGTTGATTGCAATGTTGGTCAAAATTCGGATAAAACACTACTATTCTATAGTGAAGCGCCGGGGGCGACAATGACTTATTACAAATAAAAATGGCAGGCACATCTCAGTATGCCTGCCATCTCTACGCCTATATTAACCAAAGGCCTCCTCACACTCAATGGCCTTAAAATGTGAGTAAAAGAGAAAGCGCGTCTCTAAGACCTTTGGTATTTTTCTTATTCGTTCGTAAAGATCTGAAATCCCGCGTACGATTCCATACCATGTTCGCTGATATCCAACCCCTTGTATTCCTCATCGCTATGAACACGTAATCCAATAGTGCGGTCAATGACAATAAAAACCAGCCCCATCGATATCACGATGAACGCAACTACCGAAGAAATACCCAAGAACTGAATGAGCAGCTGTTTTATGCCCCCACCATAAAAAAGCCCGTTGCTTGCAAGACCAAGTGATTCTTTGCCGAAAAGCCCGATAGCCAGTGTTCCCCACACACCATTAATGCCGTGTACCGGGAATGCGCCGACCGGATCATCGATCTTTAATGTATCGAGCATTATGACTCCCAGAACTACAAGCACTCCTCCAATGGCTCCGATCACGATCGCAGCCCATGGATCGACAAAGGCACACGGAGCGGTGATCGCCACAAGTCCCGCTAATGCTCCGTTCATCGCCATCGAAAGATCCGGCTTGCCGAATTTCTTCCACACCATGAACATTGCTGCGATACCCCCTGTAGCTGCAGCTAAATTGGTATTAATAGCAACGCGGGCGATCAACTGCCCGTCACCCACTGCAAGCGTAGAACCCGGATTAAAACCGAACCATCCAAACCACAAGATGAACACTCCCAATGATGCTAACGGGATCGAATGTCCCGGAATAGCTTTGGCCGATCCATCAGGACTGAGTTTGCCAATGCGCGGTTTTAAAATGATCGTGCCCACAAGCGCGGCAAAACCACCGACCGCATGTACGACCGTTGATCCCGCAAAATCAGCAAAATTCAGCGACGAAAGCCACCCGCCACCCCACACCCAGTGTCCAACGATCGGATAAATGAACGCTGAAATAATGAAAGAATAGACAAGGTATGCCGTAAACTTCATTCGTTCCGCCATGCCGCCGGCAACGATCGTAGCCGCTGCTCCGCAAAATGCAGCCTGAAAAAGCCAGAACGCATAAAGAGGAACATCAGCTCCGGATTCAGCTCCCTTAAGGAACCAACCGGTGTGTCCCATGAACCCGTTGCCACTCCCGAACATTATGGCATATCCAAAAACAAAGAAACCCAAAGATGCCATACAGAAATCGAGAAAATTCTTGGTCAATATGTTGCATGTGTTCTTAGAGCGAATAAAACCGGCTTCAACCATGCCGAAACCAGCCTGCATAAAGAACACCAAGAATGCAGCCAGCAACACCCACAACGTATTCAGGCCAACTTCTATATCCGCCAGCGTTGGTTCAGCAAACACCGGAGTGCAGCAGAAGACCATTGCTATGGCGAAGGCCATTATATAGCTTATTTTTTTCATGTGCTTTTCTCCTGTTTACGATTATTTATACTGTGTATTTCTGTTTTCATTATCCGATAGCTACGCTACCTTTTTCTTCTGTTCTGATGCGAATGCACTCGGGCAGATCCAAAATGAAGATCTTGCCATCCCCGATCTTGCCTGTCTTCGCACCTTTAACGATCGCAGCAACGGTCACATCAACGAAATTGTCATTAACTGCGATCTCAAGACGAACTTTTTTTAGCAAATTGATCTCGTGCACAACACCACGATATGTCTCACTAAATCCCTTTTGCTGTCCGCAACCCAACACATTGGTCACGGTCATTTTGTGAACGTCCGCAGCAAATAATGCTTTCTTTACGTCCGGCAATTTGTGCGGTTGTATCATTGCGATTATAAGTTTCATTGTCTTATCTCCTTTGTTTTAGTATTTAAGGCCAAAGACGCGTCTTTTCCATACGAGGTGAACGGCGAAAAGGAGGTATGGTCATTCCACAACGCCTTTGACCTTTACGTTATTTATTATTCATTGATAAAGATCTGAAAACCGGCATAGGCTTCCATACCATGCTCGGTAATGTCTAATCCTTTTAGTTCTTCTTCCTCTGTCACACGAATACCCATGGTCGCTTTTATAACGTTGAACAATATCAATCCGAGGCCGAATGCCCACGCGAACGCGGCCATGATCCCTATTGATTGCGTAACAAGCTGCGCCATGCCGCCACCGTAAAAGAGGCCGGTATTCGCATCACCAAGTCCTAAGACTTTTTCTGCGCCAAAAAGACCGCAGGCAAGTGTTCCCCACGCACCGTTGAGACCATGCACACTGACTGCACCGACCGGATCATCGATCTTAAGGACCTGATCAATGAATGTAACACTTAATACTACTAATACGCCTGCTATGGCACCGATCACGATCGCACCCATCGGAGTTACTGTATAACATCCTGCAGTGATCGCGACTAATCCGGCAAGCGCTCCATTAAGCGACATCGAAGCATCGGGCTTTTTAGATTGGATCCACGCAGCGATCATCGCTGTTATAGCTCCTGCGGCGGCCGCAAGGTTGGTGGTGATCGCAATGCGTCCGATCTCTCCATTGCCCGTCGTTGTGCTGCCGGGATTAAAGCCGAACCATCCGAACCACAGTATAAAGACTCCAAGCGCTGCTAAACTAAGATTGTGGCCCGGCAACGCATTTGAACGGCCGTCTTTTCCATATTTCCCGAGACGTGGCCCAAGAACAATAGCACCAGCCAACGCAAGCCACCCGCCGATCGAATGCACGACCGTTGAGCCGGCAAAATCAATGAACGGCGTAGGAAGATTTTCAAGCCATCCACCACCATTCAAAAGACCGCCCCATGCCCATGATCCGAAGATCGGATAAATAAATGCACAGACAAAGGTGGAATATGTTAAATATGCAGAGAATTTTGTTCTCTCTGCCATAGCCCCCGATACGATCGTTGCTGCAGTCCCTGCAAACACGGTTTGAAAAATAAGGAACGTCCAATTCCAATGTTCAGGACTGCTTATGACATCCATGCCGAGCATAAAATCGGTCGTTCCAAAAAAGCCATTCGTTTTCCCGAACATGAGCCCGAATCCGATCACGAAGAACGCAAGCGTCCCGATCGAAAAATCCATTAAGTTCTTCATGATAATGTTGACCGCATTCTTCGCGCGCGTAAAGCCAACTTCAACCATCGCAAAACCCGCTTGCATAAAGAACACAAGGAAGGCCGCGACACATGTCCATATTACATTTATATTTGTTTCGTTACTTCCCGGCGTTGCTTCGGCAAACACCGGTGTTGTTGCCAGCAAAGCAACTATTGCACCACCTAGCATATATTTAAATAACCGTTTCATGGTTTTTACTCCTTATTTATATGTATTCACCCTATTAGAAGCTTATTGAATAGCCGAACCCACCATATAATTCATCATGCACTAATCCTTGATTGTCATCCCATACTTCATCAAGTCGTTTTGTATATGAAATGAACGGCTCGATGGTCATATGGTCACCGATCGGGATCGGCAACGATGCCCCGAAATCAAGTGATGAAAAACCTTCGCGTGCACCCCATTGGCCCTTGTTGTAAGCAAGTAATGCATGGGTTGCAATTGTCGCAACCTTAAGATCAAAGTCATGAGAGATACCAAATGTTATCCACTCACCGCTTCCGGCATCAAAATCGTGATACCATGTAAATGTCGGGCTAAGCAGTACATTTAGTGACGCGCCGACATAAAATTCTTGGGTCTCATCAGCGCTATCATCTTCAACGTGAGGAAAATCATAATATATATAGCCTGCTGAAATACTTCCGTATTCCAATACATCGATCGAATAATCGATCGAGAAATCAGTTTCATTATGGTTTTGATTAAAATCCGGGCTGTTGTTTTTCGTAATGTTCGCCCACGTTGTAAAACTGATATCACCGAACCCTTCAGGCTCAAAGTCCGGGCTGACGGTAAAGTACGGCTGAAACGACGTGTCTGACCCTAAATTCTGACCACGCCAGATGTAGGCACTCGCGACCGTAAATCCGATCTCGATATCAATAGGTGAAACTTCCGTGAATGTATTCAATGCTTCATCAAAATATGGGATCGTTGGAATAGCAAGTTTAAAACCATCATATCCGCCATCTTCTTCTGTCATAACAGCGTCTTCTTGCGCATGGGAAACTGGTACATTAAAAGCCATCATAGTCAGCGCCAAGAACCAAACATTCATTTTAAACAATGTCTTAAAGATGTTTTCCGTTTTCATGTTTTCTTCTCCTCTTTTGTTTCCGTTAATTGAACATTGTGGAAACATCGCCGCTTCCTATGTCGGCCTCATTACCGACTGCCATAAAAAAAGTCCTCCCTAACACTTCATTGTTAAGGAGGACTTCATCGCCCTTTAAAGCTCTGCTACAATAAAAAAATCCTCTCGACATGCACTGTCTGAGAGGACTTCGTTGCCCACTATTTCTTCTTCTATGTATCGACTAAATCTATTGCTCTCTAAAATAAAAAATCCCCCAAAGCATCTTTGCTCTGGAGGACGTCTTTGCCCAACTTGCACAAAGTATATCAAAATCATGACCCAAGGTCAAGCACTTCCCACTATTTTTTACTCCGCCTTGATCCCTTTTGGTTGTCATATAAATCATGGAAAGATATTAATATATATAACTATCTGCCGTCACTGAAGATAAAAAACCCTGCAGGATCACAGTCATGCAGGGTTTTTTGTGTGTTTCTATTATTAAAAAAAGGCGTTTAGCACATTGGGTCGTTATGCTTGAGCAACAACAACGTTTTTGGCTTTAAAACCTTTCTCGTTCTGCTCAACTTCTAATTCAACGTCCTGTCCTTCATCAAGGGTCTTGTACCCGTCGCCTTTGATCTCGCTGTAATGCACAAATACATCCTGTCCATCTTCTGTTGCAATGAAACCATAACCTTTTTTACCGTCAAACCACTTTACTTTACCTTTTACCATTGTTTTCCTTTTCCTCCGTTTAAACTGAACTGCTTTTTGATAATGTGTTACTACGTGTTCGTCCTTTCTTTATAATAGAAAACTTTCGCGCCATGTACTTTGCAGCTCTGGCACGGCCACGCATCACTGTGCGTGTATATAAAAAAAGGCCCAGTAACTTTCTGGACCTCTTCAGATAATCTTTACATTATTGAATTTGCGTCTTCTGAAACTGGCAAAACGAATTTTTGATCCCCATCACGAGGCTTATAAAACAAACCTTTTTAAACCTATAAAATCGTTTCCCTTTTTTAAGCATTCATACTTAAACTGTTACTATTGTAATATTTATTTAAATATTGTCAATCTTTTGTTGTCGATTATGCTAATATCTTTCTTATATACCGTGTTAGTTCTCTAAATATATTTTTAGAGAGCCTTTGTATTAAATATCATAACATATTATAAATAATGTTGTTGTATAGTTTTTGAAGTGGATTTTCGGGGTCAATTTTGCGGTTGACATATTACTGTTTTTTCTATATAATATTTAACTTAATTGCACCGCTAATTTTTTTAGCGGTTTTTTTGTGTCTTTTTGTAATAAGGCGCTTCTTGGGCGGGGCATTTCTAAGCCTACCACCACACCCATGCTTCTTCCAAACAATCTTCACAAAACACATTATGTCTGCAAACTAATATTAATAACAAAAGGTTTCTACGTTTTGACGATTCGGTAGGTAGGATACGCAAAATTGACACGTTCTTCGCGCTCAAAATCGTTCAGGATCGCCTGGCACAAATCATCTTCCGTTGAACGCCGTTTCTTGGCTTCGGTAAGATATCGTAACGTTAAGAGAACCCCACTATCCTTGATACTAACGTAAACAATGGGAGAAAGTTTCTCAAAATGGATCATGTATGATTTCGTCATCTGGCTGATCCGCCGCTTGAACATCGTTTCTTTGGTCTCTGCTTCTTTTTGGGCATGTTGCAGAATGATCTCTTTGGCCCGTTTCCAATCACTCTCAAAGGTAACGAGTACCGGAATTTCATTCCAAATATATTCGAATCCACGATTGTAATTGTAGACTTCTTTTTTGAATACGGCACTGTTCGGGACCTGTGCTATTCGTCCGGTGCTCTGGTCTGCGTCTACCCAATTACCTATCTCAAGCAATGACGTTTGAAAGAATCGGATATCTATCACATCGCCCTTGACCCCGTTCATCTCGATCCGGTCCCCGACTTCGAAAGGCCGCCGTGAGATTATCAAAAACCATCCTGCGATACACAAAAGGGCCTCCTGCAATGCAAGTGCGATGCCGGCACTGATCACACTTAAGAATATAGTCAACGAATTGATATTCTGGATCCAAATAAAAAAGATATACAGTAAGATCAAAACGTTAAGCACATATATGATATTTTTTCTGACAACATGTTTAAGGCGCAGGTCCTTGACCTGGCGGTTTACCGTACTCACCAGAAGGAACATCAAGAGGTAACCAAAGGTAATCATAAAACCGGTCTGAACGATTTTCTTATAATATCTGCCTTCTTTGTCCATGAGCTTATCTTTGATCGAAGCGTTGCTAAGGACTTCCGGCGTAGACTGTATAGATTGTTCCTGCGCATAACAATAATGGTCGGACAGGCCACAGTATAGCGCACATACTACGACCACTAACAATATTCCAATCCCGACCCGTTTTCTTCTCATATACACTCCTTCGATTTATTGCACATTTTACAGCAAAGAAGCAGAACTTAAAACATAAATTTATACAAAACCTAAAAGCCGTGCTCCTTGGAAAAAAATAAATGTGACGATCCATGCCACCGTTGTCGTATATACAGCAATGAACGCGGCCCACTTCCATGAATTGGTCTCTTTGCGTACGACCGCAATAACTGCTACACACGGTATATAAAGCAATACAAAAAGCATAAATGCATACGCAACGATCGGCGTATACATTGGAGTACCATCCGCTTTTTTCGCTTCTTGTAAGGCTTGTCGTAATGAACTGGGTTCCTCTATGGAATCGCTGGCTGCGTAGAGTGTGCCCATTGTGCCAACAACGATCTCCTTGGCAACAAATCCACCCATAAGCGCAACCGGCATTCTCCAATCATTAAAACCAAGTGGTTTGAAGACCGGCAATACGGCTTTGCCGATCGTGCCGGCATAGCTATGTTCCATCTTCTCACTCGATCGTTCATTCTCAAGCTGTTCTATGACAACTTCATTATCCTGCGCGTGCGCGATCAAGGTATCATAATCTTTTGAATAGGATGTCTCGGTCGGGAAATTCCCGAAGAACCAAACAAGTATACATCCGGCAAAGATAACTGTACTTGCTTTACGTAAATAATGTCCGACGCGCGCCCAGGTGTGAAGCAAGATCGCTTTCAGTGTGGGTATGCGATACGGCGGCAATTCCATTACAAACGGCGCTGCTTCACCCTTAAACGCGTATTTTCTGAGCACTTTTGCCATAAGTACCGCAACAAGAACGCCAATAAGGTAGACCGAGAACAAAACATTTCCTGCTTGTTCCTGCGGAAAGAACGCGCCGATCAAAACAACGTATACAGGCAACCGCGCCCCACAGCTGATAAACGGACTAATAAGCAGTGTTGTTAAACGATCCCTATCATCATCGATAGTCCGCGTCGCCATGATCGCCGGCACCGTACAACCGCATCCAAGTAATAAAGGAATGAACGAACGGCCATGCAATCCGATCTTATGCATCAGTTTATCCATAATAAATGCCGCGCGTGCCATGTAGCCCGAATCTTCCAGAAGCGCAAGAGCCATGAACATCAAAAATATGATCGGGACAAAAACAAGCACGCTCCCAACCCCACCGATAATACCGTCTACCACTAAAGACTGGACCGCGCCTCCCTCCGGCAACATGCTACCTGCTATCTGGCCAATAAATTCTTGCGCTTTTTCAATAATGCGAATGAACGGTTCGCTCGCAACAAATGTAAATTTGAACACTCCCCATAAGAGCGCAAAAAAGATCGGCAACCCCACGACCCGATTGATCAATACCATATCGATCTTATCCGATATGTTATGCCGCCGCTCGAACGTACGCCTCACGGCTTCAGAACACGCACCGCTTATGAACCCATAGCGATGGTCTGCGATCATCGATACGGCATCATCATCGAATAAACCGTGAATGGTATGCCGTGCTTTTTCCGCATGCTCAATTATCGTCTTGCCGGCTTCACTTGTTCCTACAACCTTGAGCACTTCATTGTCCCATTCCAATAATTTTACCGCGAGCCACTTTGCCGGATATTTTTGTAATCGTTCCTTGTCGGTTTCCAGCAATTTTGTGAGGTCGGCCACGTGCTCATCGATCTCAAAACCATACGTAATATGCGGGTCCCGTTTCTCTTGGGTTATGGTCGCACGTTCGATAACGGCTTCCAAAAGATCGTTCATTCCCCTTTTCTTCGTCGCGGTAGTGAACACAACGGGACATCCCAAAAGTCGTGAAAGTATTTCACGATCAAAGGTCAGACCTTCTTTTTCCGCAAGGTCATACATATTGAATGCCAAAACAAGCGGTATCTCCAATTCCATCAGTTGGATCGTTAAATATAAATTACGTTCAACATTCGAACTGTCGATCACGCTGATAACCACATTCGGTTTCTCTTCGATAATAAAATTACGTGCTACCACTTCATCCAAAGAATGAGCAGTCAAACTATA
>JAFGJY010000105.1 GCA_016928875.1 Candidatus Omnitrophota bacterium
GAACGGTGGAAGAACATAGACAGCAGGCCGTTCAGAGTTGGACGATCGATACTATGGCGCGAATGGGCAAGCGGCAGCGGATATGGGTCGTTGAGGATGTCGAGAGCGGTAAGATACAAGCGCGTGCGTACAGTATTAAGGACGGCAGTTCGGTCGATATTCCGCTGAGGGTCGTGAGAAAAAGAGCGGACGTTATCGAGCCGAGCGGTGATATATTCATTTCATACGCTGGTATCCCGATCGAGGAGTGGCTGCATGATCTTTTAAGACCATATTGGAACGATGTCTTTCAGTCAGATCTCAAAAAGTTCGTCATAGAGATGATGTTCATGTTCGGGCATGAGATGCCGAACCGATTGTGTGTTATCGAGCGAACGATCGGGGACCTTTTTGGGTTCGCACGGGCTCGGGACGATCTTATCGCGATCCATCGTGCGTATTACAATGATCTTATATCGCCGGACCGAACGTTGCAGCAGGTGGCGTTGCTTGCCATTTTTCATGAGATCCTCGAATATTGGGCAGAGCTGGGCCTGTTTTATTTCAGGCGCAACGGCATTGGCATCGAAGTGGCAATAAAAGCCGAGGACATTGAGATCATGACCGAGATTCTGCCAACGAAGGCGACCGCGGCATTGTTCGAGAAGCTCCATACGGCGAAAAAACGAAGCGAGATCGATCATTACGCGATCCGCATCCTCACGCGCACGATGTTCGGCGACCTTGATGTGCTGCTTACGCATCGGAACAAACTCGAACAGTTCATCGCCGGGGCGTGTCCTGAAGACTTAGTGGATCGCGAACTCGTTGAGAGCGCGGTGAGGGAACATATCGCGCAGTATGATACCATCGACAATATCCATTGGACACGGTTTTACTTAAATCCGTTGCTCGCCCATTTGGAGAACGATCGAAACGATACCGCCCACGTGCTTATACAAGGATATTTTAGGCAAGCCGTCACACAATGCCTCGGGCATGAAGGACTTGATCTACAGAAGGCGATCGAGTATACCTGTGTACACGCGGACCCTCTAATCAGAAGCTACGAACAGCAGGAGTTGCATATGCTCATCTCGGCATAAGTGCAGAGGATGGCATTGAAACGATTTTGACGTGAAGGAGAACATAAATATGATGTGTAAAAAAGTGATACGAATTCTTATATTATGCGTTTTTCTCCTATCATCGTGTGCAGCCGGACCGATCGGAGCAGCGCAGAGCAGGGCAGAGCGCTCTACGATCGCGAAATTCCTGACTTCACATCGGGCGACGGACGAGCTTATTGGTGCGATAGAAAAAAAACCGGTTGAAGAAGCGGAAGAGCTTGATCCCTTGATCGAGGAACGTTTGGCCGTCGAGTTGCAATTGGAATTCGAGCGTTTGTATTCCGAGCTTGAGCGGATACACGAGGATTATAAAAGAGCGTCCCCGCACGTGCGCGCGCAGATGAAGAAACGTGACCGCGCGTTCATTGCGCGGCTTAAAGAAGTCGATGCCCTTATTGTGGTGAGCCTCCCCGAAGGCCTGCCGTATATCTTTTATCAGAGAAAATTGCACGATGAGAAAAAGCGCAGGGAGGATATTTATCGCGGTATAGAAAAAGCGCACCGCGCGGGAGATATCAAAAGGCTGCAGGCATTGAACCTTGAGGCGATTTATGTAAATCGTGAACTTTTGAAATTGCGGATCAAGGTCGCGACCATGCTCATGGCCGGTGAATACCGTCTTTCTGAGCCGACCTTGATGTATAACTCAGCGATGTGGACCCTCGCCGGCGCGCTTTTTAATGCGAAAGAACTTGAGAATGAACTGCATTTCCGCAACATGCGCATTGAAGGCGGGGCCAAGCGGAAGGAATTCGAAAGTGCCGATGTGATCGGCGAACTGGTGAAGAAAGTACGTCTTGGCGGATATGATATCGATATCCTGCAGTACCGACCGGGCGATGAACCGACGGTGGTGGTGCACAAGGCACAATGGATCAATGTTCACACGCATCTTGATGAAGCAGCGCGATTCCTTAAATACAGTACGGTCGGTAACGTACGCAGGAAGGTCGAGGTCATGCTGCGTCATTATGGCAGAACGGAATTCCTGTTCACCCGCCATTATGAAGCGATCAATGATATTTTAGAAAAAGTGTTCGCGGTACTTGAGGATTATGAGGCGCATGTGCGGATCGAGGATGGTAAGGTCCGGGACACTATTTTGAGGGCATTAATGATGTTGAAAGAGCATATACGGGAGCCGAAGATCAAGATCTTCGTCGAGGTCGATCCGGCGACGATCACCAAGGCGCTCAGCCGTGACATCAAGACCATTGCGCGTTATGAACCGGAATATTTCCTCATCATGCAGGTGCGTACGAATCTCGAGTATTACATCGATCGGTTGAAATTCGCGGACAAAATGAAATACCTCTCAAAGGAGAGAAAGAACAATATGCTTCGGGAACTGCGCGCGCTTGCACAGTGGACAGAACGGGGATTCGTGTATCCGAAACAGTTCTCTCTTACCCCCCTTAATGATGCGGCGGACTATCTTGCAGAGGGCAATAATACGAAGGCGATCGAAAAGATGGCCTATGTCGTCGGAAAAATGACCGCACGCCTCAAGGAGATCGACCGGATCACCTCCCGCATCAAAAGCCGCGCCGAGAAGCGCTATGCTGAATATTTGGAATTAGAAGAACTAGCGTCGGCTCCGCTCAGTGCTGCATGAGGGGACAGACACTTTTTTTGCAAAGCCAATGAGAATGGGAGAATGGGGGACAGACACTTTTTTTGCGAAGCCAAAAAGTGTCTGTCCCCTGAATGGTATACGAACATAAAAAAGGCATAGATGACCAGAAGAACAAAACAAGTGATCGTTTTGTATTTAGTGCTGCTGCTCTCTGCGGGCAGTGTCACGCCGTCTGCGTACGCGCTATCGGCGAAAATACCGGGTGCGGTCATGACTGCGACAATGAGCACCAAAGAGAAAGAACTATATGAGTCCACGATGCGCACATTGCACGCGGCGATCGCTGCGATCGAAGCATCAGCAGAATGGCGCGCGTTTAAAATAATGTGTGATGAGATCGTGGACATAGATGCGAGGACCAAAGATCCTTTTGCGAAGAAAGAAGCCGTGCTCGGTGTGTTGAAAAAATCCGTTATTTACGATATTTCAATAAAGGTCAAAGAACAATGGCGCGCCTATACATGGCCGCGCTTTTCCGATTTTCCCTCCTTCGACAAAACAAAGGACAAGGACTTGTATACAGTGGGCGATACTGCGTTGCAGCATCTTTTTAACAATGCAGTGCAGGAGCTTGCCGCGGACCGTTTTTTCTTAAAACGGGGTTTGACGCCGCAGGAGATCGAAAAAAGGACCGGCGGTTTTATCAGACGATCGACCGCTTTGCTAATGATAGTAGAAGATATTAAAGACCCCCGACGGATCACACTTAAAAGAATGTCGCCGGATGCCCCCTTTAATATAGCGGAAGTGTATAACTGTGTACTGATCCCCTATAGGAAAATCCTTTTGCAGGAGCAGAGCGCGTTCCTTGAGCGGGCAAAGAAGGCCGCGGCTAAGGAGAAAAGCGCAGCGATGGACCGGCGGGGACGGACAAAAAAGCTCTTGACGCTTCACGAGAAAATAGAACGTCGCCTGGCCCGGCGGGAGCCTGCGTATAAGAACAAGTTTTTGCCGCAGCCGATCATCGAGAACAATTATATGATCCAGCACATCGTTAATCCGCAGAACGAAGAGAAGGTCGTGGGGTATCTTTTTTCGGGAGCCAATATCTTGAACGTTGAGATAGCGACCCGCGGCGCGCGGCGGTTTTATTTTATTGATCATATACCGTTCGATAGAGAGCGGTTCAATGGTTTTATTAAACGCAAATGGGACACCATAGAGAACAATTATGCGTATGAAGAATACGGGGAAGAAATGCACCATTACGGATATTCCAACGGACATCCCAAAATGGAACGGATCGAATCGAAACTGGCATTTGAACTGATAGCAATGGGCGTTCGTGCGGTTAATCACGACGGCGCACCGAATATACGCGTGGATGAAAATAATGGAATGCCGACGATACGGTTCATGTGGCAGGCACCCGGGAGCGCCGTGGAGAAGGAATACACGATCAGTTATATACAGGCCGATATTGTGGCGCCGGAACGGTATCCGCCGGCCTTTCGTGAACTTCTAGAGAGCGGGGAAGTGGACATCTGGTTCCTCAATGCTGCGATCGATGTGGTCGAGGAAAGTGAAACGTTCGCTCCCTCGATACGGGAGAGCATGAAAGTAGGGGATCATTTCGTTGTTAATGACGTGTCGAGTTATAGTGATCGTTCAAATTTCAAAAAGATCTTCCTCGATAAAAAGGCACGGGCCTCGTTCGCAGTGCATAATTATGAGGATAACGATCTCTATCAGAAAATATGGGAGCAGTGTTACGCACTACGGGAAAGCCGATACGGATGGGAGAAGGACGTGTATGAAAAAGTAGCGGAGCATAATGATGGTGCTGAGCTCTTTGAAGCACGCCCGCTCGTAAGCGCCTGATCACCCTAATGCCACTATCGTGTTCCGAGCATTACGTTCTTAATGCCAGATCGAAAGTTTGGAAGAAAGGGGGGAAAAAGGGGTCACACCTATTTTTCAAGGGTAAATTGGGGACAGACACGAGTGTCTGTCCCCAATTTGCTTTTTTCCCTGCCGTGTGTTACTCTTTTTATACCTAACTATAATACTGATATACACATACTTCAATTTCCATCAAGAGATATTAGAACATGTATACCACGGAGTTACGTATTTTTATAGCAGTGGTGTTCCTTCTGTCCGTGTGTGCTTCAGGGACAACGAACGCATCAGATGACCTTTGCTCAGGTGCAACACTTGCCACATTGGTCGATCCCTCAAAAACCATAGAAGTGGTACGCGAAGGGGGCTTAGCTAAATGGGTGCAGCAGGACAATGAGACCTTTATTACCGATACCTACACAGTACCGATCACGGTTGAGACACCTGATATAACTATTATTCCTTCTGTTATAGTAACAGCTGCGATGCTCAGTGAAGTGCTCAAGCTTTCTTCCGCGGACTTAGGGTTCTCAAGTGCGGACATGCTTGAATATGGGGTGAATACTGCAATGATGATGATGGCGTTGCGTCAAGTACAAAGGCAGGTGCAACGCCTTGAGCAGGTACAGACATTAAAACTGGAACAGAAACAACTTTCTTTAGCCGAGGGGCTTATGCGTTTATATCGCGATGCGGCGGAAGCAGGACAGGAGGTTCAGTATAGCAATAAAACATTAAAGTTGTCATTTTCGTATGTGAATATAAAAAAAGACAAACTGCCCGATAAAGACACGCATGAGTGGGCGCTTAAGATACTTGATGAGATGGGCGGCGGGATGTGTCTCCTTGTTAATTATGAAGGTTTTTCTTATTATTGCCTTTTTGTCGATGGTGATATGCACCCGAAGAACATAGGTGAACTTGTCGCGATCCATGAATATGGTGAAGCTACGATCCACTCATTGAACGCGCATTTTGAAGCAACGTGCCTTGAATTCGCTGCTGCGCGAAAACTGGGCATGTTCCGCACCTATCTGGACTGGCTCATCAAGAACAAACCCGGTAAGTTCGGCGACGTTACACGGCACGTGAGCCGGACAGTATCGGTCGATCTCGCAGAGATGAACAAGGAGCGTAAAGAGATCTTTGAAAAATTCTGTGAGTTCATGGGCAAAGAGAATATTGTTAAGGAAGATGAGCATGTCAGGGCGCTCCTCGATAATTTTGCGTGGCCTCCGTTCCTTGTAAAAAAGGTCGAGTACGCGCAGGAGGCACATGATGAGGCAGAGGAGATCCTGGATGATCTTAAACGACAGATCTCTGGGTATCTTTCCGATGTCAGAGAGAACGGTATCGATACGATCCCGCTTAAAGAGGTTTATTGGAACGTCGAGCGTATCATCCGCGAAGAGGGGATCAAAAAGATACGACGGATCAGACAGCTACGATATTTGAACTATGTTTATACAGAAAAACAATGGAGAGAGGTCATTCATTATGCTGAAAATTCTCTTACAGAAATATGGAATGATCTGCAGAATATGTTCAAAGGTGAGAATACGTATAGACTTCATATAACGGACGGCCTTTTGACCAGGAATTTCAACGAGAAAGGGATCTTTGATCCGGCATTGCCACTAAAGGATATTGTTCGATCGATCAGGGAAACTCCTTTCGTATACACTCGTTCGCAATGGAAAGATAAGAAAGATTATACTGTGCGCGCTGTTCTTGATGAACGTACAACGACCGATCTGCCGAAGAAAGCGGAGAGCAAAGAAACGCTTTCCGTCGCTATTCTTACCGCCGCCTGATGTGATTGGGAAAAGTGACACACCTATTTTTCTCGTTCTACGGTCAGCCTGCACGTCTTCTTTTTTTGCCATTCTGATCCCGCCAGAGGCGGGACCGTGGGAAAGGCCGATGCGGCAATGTCGGTACCGTAGGGACAGGTCGCGACCTGTCCCTGTAAATAAAAAATAACAGGCCCCGCACTGACGACAATAAGCTGGTTTATAACGATGTTAAATATTCGTTGATGTTGCGGGCGGCGTTCTTCCCGTCGCCCATGGCAAGGATGACCGTGGCGGAGCCGCGAACGATATCGCCTCCGGCAAAAATACCGGGAATGCTTGTCTGAGAGGTCTGGTCAACTTCGATATAGCCCCACTTGTTCAGGGTGAGGCCGGGCGTTGACTTTGTGAGGAGCGGATTGGCGTTGATGCCGATCGCGACAATAACAGCGTCGCAGTCGATCGTAAACTCGGAGCCTTTTATCGGCACCGGGCGGCGCCGTCCCGACTGGTCAGGCTCGCCCAATTCCATACGGATACATCGTATTCCTTTGACCCATCCCTTATCATCGCCCAAGACTTCGACCGGGGC
The DNA here is from genome assembly GCA_016928875.1 of Candidatus Omnitrophota bacterium. Taxonomy (GTDB): domain Bacteria; phylum Omnitrophota; class Omnitrophia; order JAHJGZ01; family JAFGJY01; genus JAFGJY01. The sequence continues at coordinate 6,973 of JAFGJY010000105.1, forward strand.
AGTGAGGAATTCAAAGATTATATCTTCTTCTTCAGCGTGTTTCACTTCTTCAGCGCGCGCCGGCATCTCTTCGCGGCCGCGGCGGTAGACGATCGTGCTTGTCGCAGCACCGAGGCGTTTGCTCGTGCGGACCGCGTCCATCGCGGTATTGCCGCCTCCGATGACACAGACTTTTTTGCCCCGGAGTATCGGCGTGTCTGAATCAGCGCGGTATGCGTTCATGAGGTTCGAGCGCGTGAGATATTCGTTGGCAGAGTAAACACCTTTAAGGTTTTCGCCCGGGATGTTCATGAAACTGGGCAGTCCGGCGCCGACACCGATAAAGACGGCGTCAAAGTGTTCATCCTTTATTAATTGTGCGATCGTGATCGTCCGGCCGATGATCACGTTCGTTTCTATTTTTACACCGAGCTGTTTTAATTTTTCGATCTCGTATTCGACGACAGCATTGGGGAGACGGAATTCAGGGATACCGTACACAAGCACTCCGCCCGGTTTGTGGAACGCTTCGAAGACCGTTACCTCATGTCCCATCTTGGCGCATTCTCCGGCGCAGGTGATCCCTGCCGGGCCGGCGCCGATCACAGCGACCTTTTTTCCGGTCTTCTGTGGCAGTGCTTCGGATCGTGCGGTGTTATTGAACATTTCATAGTCGGCCACAAAGCGCTCAAGCCAGCCGATCGCGACCGGCAGGTCGGTCCGTGAACGGACGCATTTTATTTCGCATTGCACTTCTTGCGGGCACACGCGGCCCGTGACCGCGGGCAAAGTGTTCGCACTGCGGATAAGGCGCGCGGCTTCGGCGAATTTCCTCTCGGCAACGAGTTTTATGAATCCGGGGATATTGATACTGACGGGACAGCCTTCGATGCACGGGGCATTCTTACATTGCAGGCAACGCTTGGCTTCTTCGACCGCGGCTTCTTCCGCAAGTCCGAGGTTGACCTCCTTAAAATCCTTATTGCGGACATCGCCCGGGCGTTCGGGCATTTTCTGGCGCGGGATCGCCATACGCTGTTTCGGTGTGAGGGGAGTTGAGGGTGTCGTTACGTTCTGCTTGCTCATGATGATAATCCTATTTTGCAGCTATGACCGTTCTCGAATTTCTTTTGTGATGAATGTTCGTGTGTCCTGTAGGTCGTCAAACGGTCCATCAGTTCATCGTAATCGACCTTGTGGCCGTCAAATTCCGGGCCGTCGACACACGCGAATTTCCGTTCCCCTCCGATCGTGACCCGGCAGCCGCCGCACATACCCGTGCCGTCGACCATGACCGGGTTGAGGCTTACGATGGTCGGGATAGCATACGGCCGTGTCATCTCTGAGACGGCCTTCATCATGATCACCGGCCCC
>JAFGJY010000106.1 GCA_016928875.1 Candidatus Omnitrophota bacterium
GTAAAATTGGGAATGAACATGCACTGCGGCGCCTGTAACGCAACCTTTGCAACTGCTGCCGTAAGTCGTTCACGAGCCGGTGCCATCAACGGCGAATGGAACGCGCCGCTTACCTTAAGCTGAATGGCCCGTTTAGCGCCTTTCTCCTGCAAGGCGTGCATTGCGGATTGCACTGCTGTGACCGTACCGGAAATAACTATTTGATCAGGCGAATTAAGATTAGCGACCCACACATTTCCGATCGAATCACAAACGCTCTTGCATATCTCATAGGTGCTGCCCATAATGGAAGCCATCGTGCCACCAGCCTGCTTCCCGGCATTGTCCATTGCTTCAGCACGTATCTTCACGAGCCTAAGCCCCTCTTCGAATGTCATTGCTCCGGCAGCAACAAGTGCCGTATATTCACCTAAACTCAAACCGAAACAAACCGCCGGCTGAGCGACCTTCCCTTTCTCCTTCAAGGCCTCGAGCACGGCAATGCTGGTCGTGAAGATCGCCGGTTGCGAGAACTTTGTCTGCATCAACTGTTCTTCGGGACCTTCAAAACACAATGCCGCGCAATCGTAACCGAGAATATCATTGGCAGTCTCAAAGATCGTCCGGGCTGATGCACACGCATTACTCACTTCTTTACCCATACCGACGAATTGTGCTCCCTGCCCGGGGAAAATAAATGCGGTCTTTACCATCGTATCAGCGTAGCCCCCCACACAAATCCCCCACCGAACGCGACCAACACTACCAGGTCGCCAGGCCTCACAACGCCGGAACGCACCGCATCGTATAACGCAACGATCGTCGTCGCACTCGACATATTGCCATATTTATCGACATTGACGAATACTCTCTCTTCCGCGATCTTAACAGCCTTGCCGACCGCTTTGATAATGCGCAAGTTGGCTTGATGCGGAATAAGCGATGCGATATCGTCTATGATAAGTTCGTTCTTCTGAAGGATCCCATTGACCGCTTCGGTCATACTCTTGACCGCGATCTTAAATACGGCATTGCCTTCCATCTTGATGTAATGCAATCGTTGATCAACGGTCGCGTGGGTTGCAGGATGGACCGAGCCACCACCAGGTGTATTAAGCAAACCGACATGAGTACCGTCCGTGCCCAAATAATCCGAGAGGACTTCCGACTGCGTTTTCCCGGGAACGTTCGATACCACTGCAGCACCGGCGCCGTCGCCAAAAAGTATGCACGTTCCGCGATCGGTCCAATCGGTAAACCGCGATAATGCTTCTGCCCCGATAACAAGAACGTGTTTGAACCTGCCTGTTTTTATATACTCAGATGCGATCGAAAGCGCATAGGGAAATCCCGCACATGCCGCAGAAATATCAAAGGCCACTGCATTCTTGGCATGTAATTTACGCTGAACAACACACGATGTCGCCGGGAATTGCATGTCGCCGGTTATCGTTGCAACAATAATAAGATCGATATCCGTAGGCTTTAAGCCTGCGTCCGCCATCGCTTCTTTAGCCGCCAGAACAGCGATATCACTCGTGCATTGGTCATCGGCAACAACATGACGCTCTTTGATACCTGTCCGTGTCGTGATCCACTCATCACTCGTATCGACCATCTTCTCGATATCATGATTGGTCAGGACCTTCTTAGGTATGTACTTACCGATACCGGTTATATATACTTTTTCCATATGACTCCTGTTATCGTTCTCTATTCTTCTTCGACCGCCGGCGCGGTGCTGCCTGGTCTTAAGACACTCAATTCGCGCGTAATAAGCCCATTAACATCATTTTCCACTGTCGAACCGGCAACCTTGATCGCGTTCCGGATCGCTTTGTCGTTCGACCCGCCGTGGCTTATGATCACAACGCCGTCGATCCCCAAAAGCGGGGCGCCACCGGCCTCAGTATAATCTGTATCTCGCTTTACATCCGCCAATACCGGCCGCAAACATAACGCGCCGAGTTTTGCCAAAAAATTGCTGCTGATGCGCCGATGCATCACTTCGCGCACGGTATCTGCTATGCTCTCAACGATCTTAAGCAGTACATTCCCGACAAAACCATCGCAAATAATAATATCACTGCGCCCTGAAAAAAGATCACGGCCTTCAACATTGCCGATGAAGTTCAAACTTGATTCACGCAACATCTTATAGGTCTCTTTCAAGACCTCGGTCCCCTTGGTCTCTTCTTCTCCGATGTTCAGCAAGCTCACGGTCGGACGTTTCTTTTTATGTAACGATCTTGCAAAAATATCGCCCATGATCGCATATTGAAATAAATGTTCAGGCTTGGGATCGATGTTAGCGCCAACATCTATGATAAGGGTAAGTCCTTTTAAGGTGGGGAGCGAGATCGCAATGCCGGCACGCTTGACGTTCGATAGCAATCCAACCTTCAATGTTGCGGCTGCGACGGCTGCGCCCGTATTGCCTGCCGTTACCACGGCGTCGACTTCTTTCTTTTTCAAAAGGTCGAAACACACCGTTACCGAAGCGTCCTTCTTGCTTTTTATGGCCGCTACCGGTGATTCGTCCATGCCGATGACGTCGTTGGCATTATGGATAAAGATCTTGCCGCCGAGGACCTTGTGGCGGTGGAGCTCTCTTTTGATCGCGGCCTCACGCCCGACCAGAATTATTTCATAATCAAAATCGTTAGCAGCCTGGCACGCACCGGCGACGATCATCTCCGGAGCAAAGTCACCGCCCATTGCGTCAACCGCGATCTTGATCATTATTTTTCATCCTTCTTTTTCTGTTTCACTTTGATCGTGATCACACGCCGCCCTCTGTAAAACCCGCATTTCGGACATATACAATGCTGGCGAACACGTGCGCCGCACTCTTTGCATGTAGTTACGGTATTGCCACTGACCTTGTCGTGCGTACGTCTCTTTCTTGTGCGGGAATGCGAATGCCGCCTTTTTGGTAGTGCCATTCTTATGCTCCTTTCTTATATTGGGGACAGACACTAGTGTCTGTCCCCAATGATGCTATAACAATTTTTTCAAATCTGAGAACGGGCCCGCAGCCGAACCCGGACTACAATCACACTGTTCTTTATTGAGATTCTTGCCGCAGATCGGACAAAGCCCTTTACATTCAGGGCTGCAGACATACTTCATCGGATGTTCAAATATCAAACGTTCGCGAATATCGCCCGTGATATCGACCTCATCAATGTCTTTACACACAACACTGAGCTTAACAGGATGGTTCACCGGTTCTTTTACTGCTGCCAGGCACCGCGCACACACGTGTTCGACCGACGAACTCACTGTTCCTTCAATGAACAAACAATCCGCTTCTTTACGCGCGTTCCCTAAAAAGACGATTGGCTCGGTATAGTGAAGATCGTAAAATTCCAGGTCCTCCGCACCAGCATTATATTCATGATCAAGCTGTATCAGTTCCCCTTCGGGTAGGTCGTGCACCTTGATCTTCATAATGATCACATCAATCTTTGCTTTAATGCGGTTTCAACGAACGCGGGCACGAACTTGCTGACCGGACCTTTGAGGCTCACGATCTCTTTTATGATGTGCGAAGACAAATAAAAATGGTCTTGAGAGGGCATGAGAAAGACGATCTCGATGTCCGGCTCAAGCTGCCGATTGGTCAACACCATCTGGAACTCGAAATCAAAGTCCGATATCGCCCGCAGGCCACGGATGATAATATTGATGCCCTTCTTTTTGGCATATTCCACGGTCATGCAGTTGAAGGCATCGACCTCGACATTTGAAAGGCGTTCATCTTCAATGACTTTTTTCAAAAATCCTTGCCGTTCTCCCACGCTAAAGAGCGGCTTTTTGGCCATATTGTCAGCGATCGCAACACAAACATGGTCAAACAAAGCACTTGCCCGTTTAATAATATCTATGTGACCGTTGGTCACGGGATCGAAACTACCAGCATATAATACCTTTTGCATTATGCTTCAACTTTCTGGCAAATCGTTACTAATGTAGCGCCGAATTTCTTATTATTTATTATATTAAATACATTAGATGCTGGTATTGGCTCGTCTTTCGCGTGCTCGATGACAAGATACGAAATCGGCGCAAGTATATCAAAGCCCTCAAGTTTCATCAAGGTTTTTTTGATGAGGTCCTGATAGTATGGAGGGTCGATGAAAATATAGTCAAATCGCTCTCCTTTCCGCGCAAGTATCTCTATATATGAAAAGGCATTAGCTTTTATTATCACACTCTCTTGATCGGCAATACCAAGGCTTTTTTTATTGTGTTCGATCACCCTGATTGACTCCGGGTTCAGGTCCACAAAGGTAACATGCCGTGCACCCCGGCTTAGCGCTTCAAATCCGAGGCTCCCGGACCCTGAAAAAATACTCAGTACCTTTGCGTCTTCAATATCACGGCCCAGCATATTGAACATTGATTCCTTGACCTTATCCATCGTAGGACGTACGTCACGGGTCTTAGGATATTCCAGCCGCCTGCTTTTATATTTTCCGGCAATTATACGCATGATCTGTTGTAAGTTATGAGCCTTGGGTTATGTGTTATGGGTCAAGAAATTTCCATTCAATGGATGGTAGCCGCAGGCTTTAGCCTGCGTTGTACCTGTGAATCGCATACGATCGGGCGCGGACTAAAGTCCGCCGCTACCATATGAAACACGTTATATTTTAAACAAACGTGAAAAAATGCCGCGACACCCCAAAAGAAAAACGGGGAAATCATCCTTCAATAATTCCCCCGTTTAAACACGTTGTTACTCGTAAAGCCTGTTATGTCTTATCTATAATGCGCTGCACTTTACGGGCGATCTTTTTGCGTTCCTTGCGCTGCCGTCTCTTTTTGTCCGATCGCTTTTCAAATCTCTGTTTTGCCTTGTAGTCCTGAATGATCTTTGCTTTCTGGCATTTGCGCTTGAAGACTTTCAGTGCATCATCCAGCGATTGTCCTTCATGAACGGTAACTTTGATCAAAGTATTTCACCACCTTCTCGTTATTGTTATTAAGAAAGGCCTTACGATAGCTTTTTTGCAATTGATTGTCAAGCATTAAAAGATATTACCTCTTCTGGTCTATACACTTACAATGGGGACTGCGAAATATTGCACCGCATCTTATCTACTATGCCCCGCAACCCCGCAACCGCAAAAACGATCACAAAAGGCTCAAGCGGCATGCGGTATCGCAACGATCCATTAATGACAAGATGTAGTAACACGGCATAGATCACGGGCACATATATCATAAAGACCTCACATGTGCCATTACGTGCCAACACGATCAGTCCAATAATAAAGCATATAAATAACGGAATATAAAATACACTGAAGCCGGCAATAAGAAGCGGGCGCCGGAATTCCTGTGCATTGGGGATTATATTCCAAAACTTCCCGAATTTACGGATCGTCAACAGCATGACCCGCACGGGGTCATGACGGATCGCTTCAGAGGCTTTGCGCTTCCAGAACCGGTCGAGTTCTACTTCCGAAAGCCCCTCAGGCGCTTCGTTACCAAATTTCGAGACATCGGTCCCTCCGTCGGCATGCGGATTGACCGCATCATACAAGGTAAACCCACTGTTGGTCGTGAACGGAACGAATTCGTGCAAAAGAACATGATTGCGTATGATCCAGGGGCATAACGCACATATACTGATGATAAACAAGGTCAGCATATAGGCACGTATCGCGCGGCATCGTCGTACAAATATGCCGCTCAAGGCAAGTATCGCGATAATATGGAACATCGATTCCCGGATGTACATCCCCGCAACCACACTGATACCACTAATAAGAAAATAAAATAATGTCCCGCGTTTACTAAACGATATCGTCCCCCATATGAAAAACGTCAGACAAAACGAATACACAACTTCGGTCAACAATAATGAAGAAGAAAGTATGTGTATGGGATCAAACGCGATCAGGGCTGCAGCCAGTAACCCGTAACCCGGAGAGAGAATAGCAGTGACCATAAAAAAAACCGGAATGACCAGAAGCGCATTCAAGAAGGACTGGAAGATGCGTACAGATACAACATATATTTCTGATGACGACGCATATGTTTTAAAGAACGCCAGCATGTATGGATAAAGCGGCATTCTGTTGGCGACCCACGTCTCTCGGATCACAGCCCCCTTGCCTACACAAATATTTTCCGCCGCACGGTCGTAATAATAAGCATCAGCAAAGTTGATCTTTGGTGTAAGATAGAATGCAACACCCACACGCACGGCAAGTGCACACATAAAAATAAACAACAACAGAATGGTGATCGATCGTTTCATGATGTCACTGATAGTATGAATTGATAAAATCTTTTTCTATCTTAAAATCACAATATACGATCAACAAATTACAAACAAATATCAACGGACAAATGACAAATCTCAATAACCGTTTTTCTGTTTGTGATTTGGTGTTGGTTTATTGTTTGTGATTTGGTGCTTGTCATTTGGCGCTTATTACCACTACGCAGCGTGATCGTGAGACATTACGTCTTTTTTTCTTCCATCATGTCAAAAAGGGTTGCAAAGAAGAGGCTCTGTACCCCAAGATTGAGCAGTAACGCGCAGAAGATCGCCGTTGCGCCGCTCGGATGGCCCCCGTTGAGCTTGGCATTAATGATGATGAACCCCACCCATAGTCCCAATACGGTAAAAATGAACCCGGCATAGAAGAGGAAAAAAAGCGGGTGAAAATTGCTGAATAGGTATTTCATGTTCAGTCTGTACACAAAATTCCGAAGTAACATCGGCGATACTTTAAGCGCATATGAAAACCCCTTGATCTGTGATTGTCGCTCACCTTCGAGATAGATCGCTCGCCGTGGTACATCAAGTACTCGAAATCCTTTCACATTGAGCCGCATGAGAAAATCCATAGGGTACCCATAACCTTTCCATGCCTTATCCCAATTGATCGCTTGCGCGGCCTTTTTCGTGATCGCCGTAAACCCGTCAACAACGTCGAAAATACTGTAATAACCTGAGGAGATCTTGGTCAGCAATGATATGATCGTATTACCGAGCAGTCTGATCTTCGGCATATCCGCAAATGCATTGCCTTCTTCCATAAAGCGATTGCCTTTTGTGTAATCCGCCTTGCCCTCCACGAGTGGATCGATCAAACGCGAAAGTTCGTCAAGCGGCATCTGATTGTCGCCACCACAGACGGCAATGATGTCCCATCCTTCTTCCAACGCGGCGTTATAGCCGGTAACAATACCTTGTCCCGGCCCTCGGTTGGTCTCATGTTCGACCAGTACGATCCGTTTATCATCCTTCGCATATTCACGTACGACGTCCCGCGTAGAATCGGTACTGTTATCATCTACGACAAAGACCCGCTCGACGTATCCCGGCACCGCCTTAAGCGTCGGGCCAAGCAAACGTTCTTCATTATAAACCGGTATGACCAATGCTACGCTTTTACCTCTATACATAACGCTCCTCGATTTGTCCGAATTAAAGAAAATAAAATTTTCGCTGTCTTTTACTGGCCGTCATTGCATCGTAGAGACAGGTCGCGCCTGCCTGCCGGTAGGCCAGGCGTGGCAATCTTTGTATCGTAGGGACAGGTCGCGACTTGTCCCTACAAATAGAAAATAATTGGCCTCGCAATGTCGACGGAAGGAAGTAAAAAAAGTATTCGGCCTCTTTAATATTTTGTTATCTGAAAAATTTACAATAGAATATCCAAAAAAGCGCCTTGAGCCCATCTTTCCAAGTGAGCTTCTTGCCCTCTTCATATGTCCGCCCATAATATGAAATGGGTACTTCATACACGCGCAGTTTCTTTTTGATCACATATGATGTAAATTCCACTTCGAACCCGAATGATGTGGACCTGAACGGAAATTCTTTGAGAATATCCGACCGGAACGCCTTGTATCCTGTCTCGAGATCGGTGAACGTGGTGTTGAACAATACGTTCGCGCATACGTTGACGATCTTGTTGCCGAGGAGGTGATTGAAATAAAATATCCGCGTCCGTGACAGAAAACGTGACCCATATACCACGTCGGCTTTATTGTGGATCAAAAGATCGAGCATTATCTTAAAATCGTTCGGGTCGTATTCCAGATCAGCGTCCTGAATGATACAAAACTCCCCGGTCACATGCCGCGCCGCTTCTTTGAGCGAAGCTCCTTTGCCGCTGTTCTTCTCTTTTAAGACCACTTTAACATTCGGGTCCTTGAGTGTATTGAGGATCTCACGTGTCCCATCGGTCGAACCGTCATCAACGATGATGATCTCTTTATTGAACGGCTGCTCTTGAACGCGTTCGACCACTTCTTTGATCGTTCGCACTTCATTATAAACGGGCATTATCACTGATAACTGCATTCTTCGATCTTTCCGCATGGGGACAGACACCAGTGTCTGTCCCTGCTTGGTTTGTTCATTCATCTTTACTATGCAGATGGTCGCCTTCAGGTTCAATATGAATAAGTACATCGTAGATCTTCTGGTCGCGCCCCATGATCTCTTGTTTCAACAACCGCGCAACTTCATGGCCTTCGTAGATCGACATGTCCGGATCAACTTCGATATGGAATTCAACAAAGATCTGATCGCCGATGTACCGCATTTTCAACTTATGATAATGTTTTACCCGGCGCGCTTGTTTCAGGATATCCTCAAC
>JAFGJY010000107.1 GCA_016928875.1 Candidatus Omnitrophota bacterium
ACGTTAAGTTCGATGAGACGTGTGGCAACGTCCTTTGTTACCAGACTAAAATTCGTGTTTATATCGATGTCGACTTTGCCGATCTTCTCCTTAATATATGCGATGATCTCGACGATGTCGGGATGCATGAACGGCTCTCCGCCGCCGACAAGTTTCACCTGTTCGAGTCCTCCCATTTCGGCAATGTCGTCAATGACCCCGCGGATTATCGGCAGCGGCAAGGTAAGTTTCTTCTCCCAATCGGGCATTGCCTTATCACCCAAGAGCGGCGATCTGCACCAGCATGCCAGACAATCATAATTACAACGATTCGTAAGGTCTATATGCAATACCTGCGGACCCGTAAACGCATGCTTGGTGTGCATCGCCCCGGCGACGACCAAACATTCGTTCTTACTCCGTATGATCTCACGTAATCTTTCCATGTTCCTTTAACGCCTTTCCGTAACGTTGATGCATTTCGATGTTGATCTTGATATTATCGCAACTGTCTAAACAGCCGAACTTACACGTCGGATCGTTGCCGATCAAATTAAAATATGCGTCGTTCGGATCGTGGAGCAACGCTTTTTCGCGAAATTCTTTCTGTTTATCACCATCCCATATTTCCCGGATCGAATGTTCATAAATATTGCCAACCGGCATCCGATGCGATTTTAGGCATGAATTCACATTACCGTTGGCCAATATCCTCAGGAACATCCAGCCGACATAACACGGTTGTTTAGTCACAACGGTATCCTCGTATTTCCCTTCGGATGCTTTTACGGCATAGATCCGTTGCTCAAAGAGTTCTTTATTGACGATCTGAAGTTTCACCGGTACGGTCGGGTTATACAGATCTATCTTTTCAACCTGCTGCTTGAGTTCATCCGCGACGAAATTAAGTTCGTCCTTACCCAGCAAAAGCGTATCTGTCTTGCCGGGCACGATATCGATCAGAGGGAATTCTACACTATCTGCGTGAACCTCGATCGCCAGATTGACCATCGCATCGATCTCGTGATAATTCGCGTTAAAAAGCACATAATGCATCCCAATATGCGGCAGTGGCCCCAATGGATGGTCAGGCCCGCCGAGATGCTGGTTCTTGATCGCTTTTAAGCGTGCGATGTATTTAAGCATTTCTTTAATGGTATAGAACGTATTTTCTGTCTTGTTCGGATGGACCTTCACATATGTCGCTGCAGTCGCCGCTAAAATACTTACATGAATATGATCGACTTTCATCTCGACGACCTCGCGGGCCTTCTGGCTGTCGATCAAGGTAAAGTTCGAATTCAGATAGACCCGCATGCCCGCATTTTTTGAGTATTTAAGAATATCCATGATCCGAGGGTGCATGAACGGTTCACCGCCGCCTGCAAAAAAAAGTATCTTAGTGCCCATGGCCTTTAGGTCGTCGATCGTCTTGATGATAAGCTCATACGGAAGTTCATTGTTCAGTTCTTTACGCATTTCTTCATCAGGCACACCTAACAGCGGAGAATTGTTCCAACAGCACAGACAATTATTGTTGCAATGATTGGTAATATCGAACTGCACGATCTCAGGGCCAATGAATGCTTCCCTGCCATTTAATATACCTTTAAGAATAGGGTCGTCCATAATCATACCTCTACATCGTTACCGTTGCATAATTGTAATCAAGCTCTGCTAATAAAGCCAAAACTCTTTCGGCCCGCTCGCGCCGCAATTCATATGTATTCTGTCCGTCGCTGCTCCACCATTTCTTTGCGCGTATCTGACAATCATCGGACATTTCGATACCGTATTCCGCAGCCTTCTCTTCGAGTTCGCTTTCGCCGTTGATCAAGCATGTGCTCACTGCCCCGACCTGCGCAATATACTCCCGATTACGCCGAAGAGCCTCCAGCGTTTCCTCGAAATCCTCTTCTGTTTCCCCCGGAAATCCCACAATTATGTTCGTGATCGTCTGGATGCCTGCGTTATGAGTATCACGCAATACGCGTTGACATGTCTCTGCGTCAAAAAGCTTTTTCATTCGTCTTAACACATTGTTCGAAAAACTCTCTATTCCATAGATGAGGGTCGAACAACCTGCCTTTTTCATCTTGACCAAAAGGTCAAAGGTCATCCCTTTGTGCGATATTGCCTGCGAATCCCAATGGATCTCAAGCCCCGAATTAATGACAAGATCACAAAAAACATCGAGTTGATGGATATTACCGTTACACAAAAGGTCCTTAAAACTAAATACATGAATGTTGTATTTTTTAACATGATGCTCCAGTTCACCGAAAATATTCCACGCTGTTCTATAACGGTACGGTTTTGATACGGGCCAATCATTACAAAAACTGCAATGGCCGATACAACCGCGACTAGCAAAAATAGGTAAGACCGGTGTCGTATAAAGAGAAAGATCAAACTCGCGGAACGTGGGCCATGGTATCGTATCTATATTTTCTACAGGCTTGCGCGGTACATATGCCTTCTCGCCGGTTGAAGTAAAGACCACGCCCGGTATATTGTCGGCACTTCTGTTGCCCTTTAGTACATCAACAACCTCTTTTATTGTCTCTTCTCCTTCGCCGACAACAAAGGCATCAACACTATCCCAGGGATAAAGGCTGCGCATATGCGCATTGATACAACCCCATCCGCCCACAACGATACGGACAGTCGGTTTACGTTCTTTAATGATCTGAATGAGTTTGGCCGCAAAAGAAATACCTGCCGCATTGACCGATAATCCTACACATATCGGATCATTGCGCCGAAATAGATCATCAACATGCGCAATGGTGATCTCTTTAATGAGCCCCCATGTGTTCTTAAAACATTCGTGATCATGCCACAAGTCATAACTCCGCTGTTCCCACAGATAGCGGGCACATTCGGGTGCTTTTTGCGATAGATGAGCATTCAGATCATCAACAGCGACTTTCGTTCCATTATGACGTAAATAATTCGCCAAATACGCGATCCCGAGCGGTGGCATTGAATTGTCCCACGGAGGACATTGGATAAGAAGCATATCGCTCACTTCAACGTTCCCATTCTGTATGCGCCTCTTTTTGACATGTTCATCCCATAAGAGACAAGCGCGCGCTTTGGCCTGCTCAAGATCTTCCGGAGATAATGAATCGAGCTTTATGACGCTTTTAAAATGTCCGTCGTATGCCGCAAGATCATGCGATACGATCTG
>JAFGJY010000108.1 GCA_016928875.1 Candidatus Omnitrophota bacterium
GATATTTTTTCGGCGATCGCGATCGTGATCTTTGACTGATTGGTGCGGGTGACCAAATACATTCCGCTCTTCATGTAGCGCCCTGTTGATGCCGGGGTTAAATGTTGCGAGCTGAGATCACGATACCGTGCAACCCCTGTATTAGTAACACTTCCGTCGATCATCGAACGAACATGAATATCATCACTGTAGTTTTCGGGCATGATCGTGTAGCGGATCGCTGCACGGTGCGGATCAGCCATGTGTACGATCCTCTCCATGGATACCGTAGTTACGCGACCCATGAAATCCTCAAGTTGCGCAGTATACCGCAGGCAACCGTTTTTCATATCAAGCTCTTGATGAAAATAAAGTATGGTATGAGGAGCGCTTTTTTCCCAATAGGGGACACTGACGCGAAAATTAAGCGGAAGCCAGTTCGGGCAATTGACTAAATCTTCGTTATAGATCGTCTTGCCGGCCATGTGGGTGCCGAGTTTGTTATATATGCCAGCAATGTAGGTGCCAGGGTAACTTGTTTCTGAAGCGGGACGTTCGCACAATGCACCACGTGTTGCCATATATCCGTTACCGAGTGTACACAGGGATTCGCGTAGCCGCTGCTGGTCGGGCTGAAAATCGAAATAGCTGAATGTCCACTCATCGTTTTGTGGCGGTCTAACAGACATCCTATGTGATCTCCAAGATTTTTGTGAAAAAGGCCTTTACATCCTTCGGTGTCTTTAACACAAAATGAGCGCTTGAGCATGTCGCATCTTCGGAAACTAAGATGCCTATCCCGCGCGTTTGTATAAAACGTAACGCGTATTCATCCGTAACGTCATCACCGATATAAAAAAGGTTGTGGTCCTTCCATTTAAATTTGAGAGCTTTCATTATCCATTGCAGTGCCAGGCCTTTGTTCCATTCGATGTTCGGCAAGATCTCAAATACCATTTTGCCGCTCATAAGCCGAAAATTGTTGTTTGCCGTGACGATCTCATTAACTGCTCTGCGGATAAGTTCAATATCACTGCGATGCTTAACAAGACGGTAATGGGCTGCAACACTGAACTTCTTTTTCTCGATAAGAACATTTTCGATATTTCCGATCTGCTTTTCGAGGGTTTGAGTCAGTGCATTGACCTGGGGCATGAGCGCTTTTACGGCGGGGTTGATCATCGTGCATTCGGGGCCGGCAATATCAAAACCGTGGCTACCGGCGTACACAATGCCGTCGATCTTAACGAGTTTTTCGACATCTTCACGTTGACGGCCGCTTACGATGGAAACGACGTGTTTTTTGAGCAGTAATTTAAGTACATTACGCATGGTCTCATCCATTATAGCCAGTTCCGGTTTATCAACGATCGGCGTGAGCGTGCCGTCGTAATCGAGAAAGAAAACGCATTTCTTCTTGGGGTTGAGAATCTTTGCCAATGGTCGGTTGACGCGCGTATTGATCGCAATTTCTTTATCGGAGAACGTAAGACGCGGCTCGGCGAGCATATTCCAGCTTTCGGGAAGGGGATGCGGTTGTGAACTGAACCATGCTTCGATATCATCGAGTGTTATTTCCTTCATATCTTTCACAGCGATGTCCGCGCCGTTCCTCAGTAGAGCAATGACGTCATTTTTGCGCGCTATACCTAGTACCAGCCGAAATCCGCCGTTTCTGCCGGCTAGGACGCCAGACGTCGCGTCTTCGACAACGACCGATTTTCCCGGATCGCATCCCATGTCACGGCAGGCTGCAACAAATATTTCACCGGCAGGCTTACCTTTAAGCCCGCGTTCGGCGGATACCATGCCATCGACACGTGCTTCAAAGAGATCGAGCAATCCGGCTTTCTCCAATATGATCTTGCAATTGCGCGATGAGGAAGCAACGGCAACACGAATGCCTGCTTTTTTGCAGTCACGCACAAATTGGACGGTCGGTTCATAGATATCACAGCCGTCACGAAGGAGTACAGCACGAAACTTATCGTTCTTACGGTTACCGATACCACAACACGTTTCTTTCTCAGGAGGATCACGGGGGTCACCAAAGGGAATATTTATGTTGCGCGACTGCAGGAACGTTTGGACGCCTTTGTAGCGCGGCTTGCCGTCAACATAGGGTAGGTAATCACCATCATGGGTGAATTCTTTGAACGGTTCACCGTCACGCTCTTCGCGTAACTTTAGATATTCATCAAAGGTTTCTTTCCATGACTGGGAATGGACACGCGCCGTGCGGGTAATAACACCGTCAAGATCAAAGATTATTGCTTCGAACGAGTATTGCATCAAGTCTCCTCTCATCACATAATATCATAATATGCCTCATAATGACACACTTATATCCCATGTATTATTAATATTACGACATCTCATACTTTTCTCTGAAGTACGAGTTGTTTTTGCTTACATTCAAAAGCTAAAGTGGAGTTAAAAATAATTGTAGCTATTTATGTTAAGAAAAGTATACTGCTACGGTCTTCATCAAAAATATTCATAGAAAAGGGACGAAGGAATATCTATGCCGCACCAAAAACGCAGAAAAGATGTCAGAAATGTCGCGATCATTGCGCATGTTGACCATGGGAAGACCACGCTTATGGATGCGCTGCTCAAATATACAGGGGCGCATGAATTTAAAAGTGGTGAGGAGACCATCATGGATTCCAATCCGCTCGAGCGCGAGCGAGGTATTACGATCTTTTCCAAAAATGCGTCACTTCAGTATAAAGGCGTTCAGCTTAATATCGTCGATACGCCGGGGCATGCTGATTTCGGCAGTGAAGTAGAACGGATCCTTAAGATGGTTGACGGGGTTTTATTGCTCGTTGATGCATTCGAAGGGCCGAAGCCGCAAACGAAGTTCGTATTGAAAAAATCACTCGAGCTGCATCTTAAGCCAATCCTTGTCATAAATAAACTCGATCGCCAACATGCCCGTCCGCATGAGGTGGCTGATATGACCTTTGACCTTTTTTGTGAACTGAACGCTACTGACGAACAGCTTGATTTCCCGATCGTGTATGCCTCGGGTAAAGACGGTTATGCCGTGTGTGACCTTGATGATCCGCGCGAATCGGTCAAACCGCTACTCGAGACGATCCTTCATCGTGTCTTACCACCTATTGCGAATCCCGAGCTACCGTTCCAAATGCTGGTGACCATGCTTGATTATGATTCCTATGTCGGGCGTATTGCTATCGGTAGGATCTTTCATGGCAGTATTAAGGTCGGCGAACAGGTTTCTCTCGTTAAACGGGATGGTTCAATTACCAAAAGCAAGGTCACAAAGATCATGCGCTATCGCGGGCTTCTGCGGGTTGAAGCCAACGAGGCCGTTGCCGGCGATATCATCTCTATCGCAGGGATCGAGGATGTAGAAGTAGGTGAGACCCTTGCGTGTTCGCAGAAGCCTGAGGGTTTGCCGGCGATCAAGATCGACGAGCCGACAATATCCATGAATTTTTCGCATAATACGGGTCCTCTTGCGGGTAAGGACGGAGGACGATTTTTAACATCTAGGCATATACGTGAACGACTAGAGCACGAAGCCATGATCAATGTAGGGATCAAAATCGAGCCAGTCGACGGCGGTGAACGTTTCAAGGTGTCTGGCCGTGGTGAACTGCATCTGGCGATCTTGATCGAGACGATGCGGCGTGAAGGATATGAGCTTGAAGTTTCGCGGCCCCAGGTGATCCTTAAAGAAATGGGAGGGCGAACGCTTGAACCGGTCGAAGAGGTCGCAATTGAGATCGATCCGGAATTTCAAGGTCCTGTAATGCAGGCGCTCGGTATCCGTAAAGCGGAAGTAAAGAACATTCAGCCGACCGTAACGAGCACGCTTAAGATGGAATTTACCGTTGCTTCGCGCGCACTCATCGGATTTCGCAGTGATTTTCTTATGATGACCCGCGGCACAGGCATCATGTATCAAAATTTTCTTGAATATCAGACCTTCAAAGGCGAGATGCCGAAGCGGCAAAGCGGAGTTTTGATATCGCAACTGCAGGGGAATGCGGTTGCCTATGCGCTTTGGGGCCTGCAGGAACGCGGTGAGATATTTATCCATCCGGGTGATGTCGTTTATGAAGGCATGATCATCGGCGTGAACAATAAGGGCTCTGACCTTGTGGTCAACGTATTAAGGGGCAAGAAACTTACCAATATTCGTGCTTCCGGTGCCGATGAAGCCATTCAATTGATACCGCCGCGTGAAATGACGCTTGAGTTTGCGCTTGAATTCATTAATGACGATGAGCTTGTTGAGGTCACGCCACGTTCGATCCGTTTACGTAAACGCTATTTGCTCGAAGTTGAACGCCGTCGCCTTGGTCGTGGCCAGAATCCTGAAGGCAGATAATGATTTGATACGAAATTTTGAAAAGATAAAATTCCCCAGCCAAGACAAGTAAGAAAAAAAGCGTTTTTTGTCCCCTTGTTCGATTTATATTTGCATCCTTTTCTATAATTTAATATAATAAATTCCACATTTTGTACACAAAAAGCAACGAGTTCATTCCATACACGGTAAGAATCCATTATTTTCATTCGTAATCACAGCGAGGAAAGATCATCATGGGCGGAATTGTGGGTTTTGGTGTCTTAATTTACATTATTGGTATGCTTATTATTGGTTTTTGGGCGAGCAAACGCGTTCATAATTTGGCGGATTTTCTGGTGGCTGGCAGACGAATACCATATCCGCTTGCGGTCGCAACGCTTTTAGCGACCTGGTATGGTGCGGGGTCATGCATGGGTGCGTCGGGCACTGCATATTCCGAAGGTCTTTTAGGTGTTGTTTCAGACCCATTTGCGGCCGGGACCTCACTTATTCTTGCAGGTTTGTTTTACGTAGCGTTCTTGCGGCGGCTTCAACTGTTGACCATTACGGATATTTTCGGGAAATATTACAGCAAGAATGCCGAGATCGCCGCATCGGTGTTGATGGTACCGGTTTATATCGGTTGGCTGGGTAGTCAGATGGTTGCGTTGGGCTATATCGTGCATCTACTGACCGGCATCGATCCACTTATCGGGATCACGATCGGTGGGGTAGTCGTACTGGTGTATACATTTGCAGGGGGTATGTGGGCGGTCGCAGTTACTGATTTTGTTCAGATCATAGTGCTTATAATTGGGCTCTTGGTCATTTTGCCGTCTGTTCTTGCAGAAGTAGGCGGACTTTCATCATTGTTTTCGCAGACCCCGCCAGAAATGCTTAAATTCTTCCCGACGGGCGAAGGGTATCACGGGTGGGTAGGCTATATCGGGCAATGGACCTTGATGGGACTAGGGTGTATCGTCGGGCAGGACCTTATCCAGCGTTCGCTTTCAAGCAAGAACGAACGCGTGGCACGTACAAGCGCAGTGACTGCCGGCATAATGTATATTGCATTGGGAGCAATTCCAATAATCTTAGGATTTGCGGGCAGGATCATATTTCCCGATCTTAGCGATCCTGAACATATCATGCCTACTTTGGCGATGAAATTCCTTTCCCCGGTAATGGTCATGCTGTTTATCGGTGCTCTGATATCCGCGATCATGAGTTCGGCTGATAGTTCCTTACTTGCGGCAACTTCTCTGACGACCAACAATATAATCCTGCGACTATTTCCAACAATAAAAGAAGAGCGCGTTCTTCCGCTTGCGCGCATTATTACGGTTATCATGGCGATCCTATCCATGGGGGTGGCGTTGTACGTCAAGCAGATCTACGATCTTATGGTCAATTCGTGGGCGACGCTCTTCGTCGGGATCTTTGTGCCGGTGACAGCAGCATTATACTGGAAGAAGGCTAACGTGTGGGCCGCATGGGCGTCAATGATCTTCGGGACCGGGACGTGGATCGTGTATATCATTGTCAAAACAGGGACATTGCAAGATGTCTCAGACTCGATCTTTTATGAAGCAGCGGCCTACGGCGGGCTTGTGAGCTTTGTAAGCTACGTAGTTACGACCCTTGCTCGGTACAACAAAATACCAGACATCGAGCTCGCTTCCAGTATTCCCGAGCAGGTTTGACATAGTTCAGCTAGGCAGCAAAGTAAAAAAAAATTAGTTTACGCTCACTTTTTGTTTCCGGATTAAGCCCAAAATGTGATAAACTTCATCATAATTCACAAATATTAACTATTTTATTTTGTAAATATAATTAACGAAGGGAAGTAGCATGAAATTTAACGGAAAAATTCTTATCATCGGATGCGGGTCCGTATCACAATGCGCAATACCATTATTGCTAAAGCTTGTCGATATGCCTGCAAACAAGATAACGATAATGGATTTCGTTGATAATCGCTCTCGCGTTAAGGATGCGCTGGACAAAGGAGTAACATATGTTATTGATCGGGTGACGATCGACAACTACGCGCAGTTGCTTGCCAAGTATGTTGGTGCCGGCGACTTGATCATCGACTTGGCATGGAACATCGGATGCCTTGCGATGCTACAGTGGTGTCGTGATAACAAGGTGTTGTATGTGAATACATCTATAGAAGAGTGGGACCCGTATAAGGATTCGCTGCGTACGGATCCTACAAAATATACGTTGTATTATCGCCACATGTTGATCCGAGAGATGCTTGACAAGTGGGGTGATAATGAAGGAACAACCGCGATCGTCGATCACGGGGCCAATCCAGGGCTTGTTTCGCATTTTACCAAGAAAGCGTTGATCGACATTGCCGAGAAGATCATGGCTGAAAGCAAAGATCGCGGCCGTATTTTGCAGTTGGAAGGTGCATTGCAGACCAATAATTTTGCGAAACTTGCCCAACTCGAAGGGGTTAAGGTCATCCACATAAGCGAACGTGATACTCAGATCACGGATAAGCCCAAGAAAGTCAATGAATTCGTCAACACATGGAGCATCGAAGGCTTTTTCGAAGAGGGGGTGGCCCCGGCCGAACTTGGGTGGGGAACTCATGAACGTATAATACCGCATAAAGCGTTCTTTCATAAAGATGGGCCCAAGAACCAGATCTGCCTATCGACGGTCGGAATGAAGACCTGGGTGCGCTCATGGGTACCGTGCGGCGAGATCACCGGTATGGTGATCCGTCATGGCGAAGCCTTCAGCATTTCTGATCGGTTAACAGTGTGGGAAAATGGCGAGGCGGTGTATCGTCCGACAGTCCACTACGCCTATTGTCCGAGTGATTGTGCCATCAATTCTCTGCATGAACTCGAAATGCGCCAATTCGATCTCCAGAAAGACCAGCGCATCATGAGCGATGAGATCATAAGCGGTGCAGATGAACTTGGCGTATTACTCATGGGGCATGATTTTAAATCATGGTGGACGGGCAGTTTGCTGACGATCGAAGAGACACGCCGGTTGGTTCCGCATCAGAACGCGACCACGTTACAAGTCGCGATCTCGGTCATCGCGGCAGCGATCTGGATGATGAAAAACCCGAAGCGAGGGTTCAAATTGCCGGATGATATCGATCATGAAGATATCCTGGATATTGCTATTCCTTTTATAAGTCCATTAGTTTCACGTCCCGTTGATTGGACGCCGCTCGATAACATGAACCTTAAATATGCCGAATTTGGTTCGCAACGTCCGAATACAGAGGACGTTTGGCAATTCACAACATTCCTGATCGATCCACTAAGAAGGAAAATCGCCCATGAAGCAGTCGAAGTCTAAAGTTGAACGGAACAATGTAGAAAATCTGATACGAAGAATGCTCAAAAAGCATCAAACGCCGTTCATGCTCATCCGGCGTGACATTCTTGAGCGTCAATTCAAGCGGTTTATGAAAGCACTTCCGAACGTTACTCCGTATTATGCGATCAAGGCGAATTCCCATTCGGATATCATCAAGAAATTTGCCCGCTTGGGCACGTGTTTTGATGTGGCGAGCATCCCGGAGATGAAACAGGTACTTGATCTAGGGGTCAGTCCAACGCGGATCATCTACGCTAACACTATTAAATCCGAATCATCGATCGTGGCCTCACGGCGTAAACGTGTCCGCTTCATGACCTTTGATAATGAACCGGAACTTTATAAGATCGCCAAGCATTTTCCGCGGGCTCAGGTGCTTGTGCGGATCAAGGTGGAAAATATCGGTAGTCTTGTGGAATTGTCGCTTAAATTCGGTGCAGACCACGATCAGGCGGTCTACCTACTAAAGAAAGCTAAGTCTTTGGGGCTCATTCCGCTTGGGGTCAGTTTTCATGTTGGTTCCCAAGCCAAGAATGTAGAAAACTATTTGCAGGCGCTTGAGATCACGTCGAATATTTTTGATGAGGCCAAGGAACAGGACCTGAACCTCAAGATCGTCGATATCGGCGGTGGGTTTCCGATACAACATTTTGATAACGAGATCGGGGTCAACTTCGAGCGTATGGCACAGACTATCCGCCAGCAAATGAAAAAACTTTTTGACCGTAAAGTCGAATTCATAGCAGAGCCCGGACGGTTTTTTGCAGGACCGGCCGGTATCCTTGTTACTCAAGTGGTTGGCCGCACCTTCCGTAATAACAAGAATTATTATTATCTTAATGATGGGGTTTATGGCGATTTCTCGGGGATGATCTTCGATCATTGCCGTTATGAATTCAAAACGCTCAGGCGCGGCCAAAAATTCTTAAGCGCCTTGGCCGGCCCGACCTGTGATTCATTCGATACACTGTCCACGAATGAAGAACTCCCGGAATTATATGTGGGCGATGTCGTATACGTGAAAAGTATTGGTGCATATTCATGTGCGAGTGCGACTAATAGTTTCAATGGATTTGCACCGGCCAAGATCATTATGGTGTAAAACGTTAAGGGGAGGTTATGAAGAAACAAATTTGTGTTGTTGTGATACTTCTCATGATATGTGGATGCGTAATGAACAAAAAGGAAGTTACTGTCGAAAGCTTGCAGGACCGTCGCATAAAAGGCGGCTATACTAAGATATACTCTGCTTCCTACGATGAGGCATTTCAGGCAGTGTTGGATGTCTGCCCCGAACTTGAACTAGTCGTTGAGGCAGATGATAAGGAAGGGAACGTCATCATTTTATGGGGTGACATGGATGAGAAAATAGATGAAGAACTCATTGGTGTCTATTTTGACCCGTATCACGAGCAACGTACCTCGATCAGAATTGTCACGCCTTGCATGAAATATAAACCTCGCGATTGGGACGATTACGATAAGGCCGATCCGTGGGGACTTAATATCCATACAGCTCTGAAGAAAAGACTCGGATAATAATTTAAAATGTCGTCCCGGCCGAAGAGCCAGGACCTAGATCCCCGCTTTCCCACGGTCCCGCCTTTAGGCGGAACCTCGCCTTCGGCGGGGTGCGACGCGGGGACGACATAAAAAAGGACATCTTATTATTAAGATGTCCTTTTCTTATTACGTAAAGCATAAAAAAGGGAAAATAGGTGTGACCCCTTTATTAAAAGAGTTGTTTATCCGCCTAATGCGGTACGTACTAATTGGCTCACTATTTTATTGTCCGCCGCACCCTTGGTCTTCTCGCCGATTCCTTTCATGACCGTTCCCATCTCTTTCATAGATGTTGCGCCGATCTCGGCGATCACGTCTTGAATGATCTTCTTAAGCGCATCTTCGGAGAGCTCTGCGGGCAGATATTTTTTTAGGATAGAAAGTTCCCGGTTTTCTTTATCGGCGAGGTCCTTGCGGTTGGCCTTGGTATATTGCTCGATCGAATCCTGTCGTTGTTTGATTTGCTTTTTTATGGTGGTGATCACATCTGCATCTTCGAGTTTTTCCAGATGTTTGTCGATCCTGAGATTCTTGAGTGCTGCCATCAGAAATCTAAGAGTACTGACCAATTCAGCATCCCTGTTTTTCATCGCTTGTTTCATGTCATTCGATACCTTATCTTCTAGCATAAAGTCTCCTTTTATAGTTAATAATAACAGAAAAGATGATGCACTCCTGCATTGTTAGTAATAAAACGCGCCTGGCCTGATTCGAACAGGCGGCCTACTGCTTAGAAGGCAGTTGCTCTATCCAGCTGAGCTACAGGCGCTTAGGCATATGATGCTATAGCATATGTTGGCCTATTGAAGATAATGAAAGTGCCATTATAGCAATATGTTACAGAGATGCAATAGTTTTTAATCAGTGAATGGCAGTGGATTTATTACGCAAAGGAAAATAGGTCAAACCTATTTTTCGGGAATATTAAGCATGACCTCTTTTATCAAAGTATGTTAGTTTCAATCGGTCTGGTCAGTCTTCTTGTCCCGCTTTCGGTCGTACGTCTTCTTGCTGTGTTTGACACGCGTCTTTGGATTGATTCCCCAGACTTTGCGGATGCGTTTATGTGGTGGTTTATCTTTCTTCATACAGCTGCCTCGTTTGTTATATTATCGGTAGGATTGGCAGTACGGTTTAGAGAGGACTAATCAGTACCGGATTTGTAATATTATAATTGTGTGTTATATTTAAAGTGAACTGGGTAAGTCCCCTCATTGACGGGATTTACCTTTTTTTATGTGGAGGAACGATGAGGATACGTGTGTGTATTATCAGGGTGGTAGCGTGCATTCTTGTATGTACGCTAAGTATGATGCAGGTGGCGTATGCGAACACGCATGAGAGATACACTCTTTCGCCGCCTCAAGCTACCACATCTGAAGATCTATATGATATTGGCGAGGTTCAGTTAGAAGAAGAACAAGATGCCGGCAAGGATACAGAACAAGAACAGTCTGAAGAGAACCCCACAGATGAGTCCTTAGAGCCTGTTTCGTCAGAATCTGTTGATGATGAGGCTGACATTAAAGAGGAAATATCACTAAAAGAAAGACTCAGACCATATCTTGTAAGTTCATTTGTCATTCTTCCTGTCGTGGCAATGATCACTGTTGCTATAGGGTTCATCTTTCCGCATAGTATTGCAATGGTCGTGGGTGGAATAGCGGTTTTGATACTTATGGGTATCTATGCTGTGGCGGATTCTATCTACAAGTATCAAGAGTATCGCCATGGTAAATTTGTTAGCATGGGATATGCGTTTGTAAATAAGATGTTTGAAACACGATTCCTGGTTTTTAGTGTGTGGGGAGGTGTGTTTGGATCGGCTGTGTGGAAGTTTATTGATTCATCAAAAGAAGTTATGCAGCCGGATCTGCATTTTGATGTATCACCGCTCCAATATATATTTGTAGTCATTGGTGGATTCTCGTTCATAATGTTAATTGCCGCAGGTATTGCGGGTATTATCGTCGCATTTATGAAAGAGATATTGGTTATGATAGGAGAGATGTTTGTTCCTGATCGAAGCGTTCGCATGCCGCAGCAAAGCACGTCATTCAAAAAATTGACAAGTAGACAACAATTCTATATCGCAAACTTTGCAGCGCCTGCGATAGAGGAAGTATTTTATCGCTTTGTTTTGATCAATGTGTTCATACATATTGCGATAATGTTATTCGGTATTAGTATGCCGATCGCAATGCCGATAGCAGTCCTTATAAGCGCGTATTACTTTTGGGCGAGTCACAAACCATTCCACCAGTTCAGGCACTTCATGTCCGGAATAGGGTATGGTGCGGTATACGTGTTAGCAAGTCTGGTCATGGGACCAGTTGCAGCTCTCCTGATAACACTAAGCGGCCATTTCATGTTCAATTACCTCTTTATGTCACCTCCTGATACCATTGTGGGCAGGGACACTGATCTTAGTGATGAAATGGAGCAGGAACTCGTTGAACAAAGTGAGGTAATGATAGAAGAACATGAACTTGATGTGACTCTGCAGGCTGAGCGGAATTATGAAGAATTGCTAGAGATAGTTCAAAATGATGATGAGGATGCTTTGACTAAGACAATAGGAGAGTATCTGCTAACATTATCCGTAGATGAACGAGAATTGCTTGAGGAATGGGTGAGAGAACAAGCGCCGCATATGTATGGTATTCTTATGAAGGCCCACCACATGGTGCAAGAAAGCAATGATGGCGAAGGATCAGATGAGGTAAGCACATTCCAAGGGATCAATACCGAAGAATCACTTATTGATAACGAAGGAAGAAAGATATTGATATCAGCGTAATCACTTTTCTTGACGAATATGTTGGCATAAGATGGCATCTTAAATCTTCTTGGCGGATCAGACTATGTTAGATGAAACCGAATTATTTACAAGATGTTACAGATAAGCGAGAATGCGTGATCTATGCAGGATACGAGGGCTGTGAATAAGAAAATTCGTACTGGTTGTTGTGTGTCACTAATTATCACTATTTAAGTCTATTATTGATTTGACAAAAGCGCGTAAATTCAATATAATCACAGCCTTTCATGAAAAAATAAAATTGACTGAAGGAGAGGACTGTGTACGCAATAATTAGAGATCGTTCTAAACAGTATAAAGTTGAGCCGGATATGGAGTTCGATATTGACCTGCGCGAAGAGAAGGAAGGTGACGTAATTACATTAGATGAAGTACTTTACGTGAACGATGGTAAGAACATCAAAGTCGGGACACCAAATGTTGCTGGCGCGAAGGTGACATGTGAAGTTATCAAGAAGATAAAAGATCGTAAGGTCGTTGTCTTTAAATTTAAACGCAGGAAGAATTTTAAGCGTAAAAAAGGACATCGCCAACAATACGTTCGTGTTAAAGTAAAAGAGATAAAAACATAAAGCTACAAACTGCAGGCAGCAAGCAAAAGCAGCCTATAGCATGAGACTTGAAGCAGGATAAACAGGAGTAGATCATGGCACATAAAAAAGGGTTAGGGAGTACACAGAACGGGCGCGATAGTAATGCGCAGCGTTTGGGCGTTAAGGCCTACGGCGGCCAGCTTGTAAATGCGGGGTCGATCATCATAAGGCAGCGGGGAACACGGTTTAAACCAGGGCTGAACGTGAAGCGTGGTAGTGACGATACGCTCTTCGCAATGGTTCCCGGTAAGGTTGAATTCAGAAAGAACAAGACCGTTCATATCATACCTGCATAACGCCGTAAACTCATACCTCGGGAGTGGAGTGAGTACCTTAATTTTTACATTTGTGTAAAACGGAATGCCAGCTATCAAGAATCTTGATGACTGGCATTTTTTTATGGGTTGTCATCGCGAATACAAAAGAACGAATGTCGTCCCGGCCGAAGCGGCCTGTTCCCGGGTCTAGATTTCGGAGAAATCTTCGGGGAAGCGAAGAGCCGGGATGTTGGATCCCCGCTTTCCTGCCTGCCGGCAGGCACGGCGCGGGGACGACAGGTAAGTTTGTAGATGACATAAAGGACATATATGTTACGTGATAATGTTATTATAACGATCAAGTCCGGCACTGGGGGCAATGGTTCGGAGAGCGTCATAAAGCTTACAAAGATCAAAAGGGTCCCCGAGGGCGGTGACGGTGGTAAGGGCGGAGATGTGGTTTTTATTGCCGATAATAATGTTGCTGACCTGCAGGCTTTTATGTTCAATAATCTTTTTGTCGCCGAGAACGGCGGGGCAGGCAGTAGCAATAAAAAGACTGGCGCACACGGCAAGGACCTCATTTTGCGTGTACCGTGCGGGACCACGATAACGAACGCGGATACAGGATTATGCATTCGTAAGTTGGACCAAACAGGCGATAGCGTTATCGCGGCTAAGGGCGGTGATGGTGGTTTTGGGAATGTGCATAAACGAAACTTACGACAAGGTTTTCCGGGTGAGGAATTACGTGTTCAGCTTAATTTTGTTTTGCCGGTCGATGTATGCATCATTGGTTTTCCGAATACCGGCAAGTCGCGGCTTTTGGCAACGCTTACAAATTCGAAAGTAAAAGTGACCGGTCATCCGTTCAGCACCCAGCAGCCAGCATTAGGGACTTTGACGTTTGATGATTATAAGAGCCTCGTGCTTTGTGAACTTCCTTCTATTATTTCTGGAAGCAGCACGGGCAAGGGTATTGGTAGCAAGTTCATGAAGCATCTTACGCATGCTCCGGTGGTTCTGTGCTTGCTGGATCCGACATCACGTTTCTCAAGCGGGGTCGATGTGGAATATAAAACGTTGCGTGATGAGCTCAGCGCGTGCGGCCATGCTTTGTCGGATAAAAAGGTCATGATTGTCATAAATAAGATAGATGCGTATAATAAAGACCTTCTTAAAGATAAGATTGAGCGTTTTAAAAATCTGTACCCGACCTATCTTATTTCACTTGAGACGGGCGAAGGCGTCGAAAAAATGAAAGCCGGCATACGGAAGTTAGCGAGCGAGGAATAGACCATGAGAGAAAAATTATTTTCAGAACTTAGGACGGTTGTAGTCAAGGTGGGGACGAGTGTGCTTGCCGATGAGAGCGGGAGTGTGTCACGGACACGGATAGGACACGTTGTTAACGAGGTTGCGCATCTTTTAGAGAGTGATATTAATGTCATTCTTGTCAGTTCCGGTGCTATAGCGAACGGGATGCAGGTGCTCCAGATCACGACACGGCCGAAACAACTTGCCCAGTTGCAGGCATGTGCCGCAATCGGTCAGGGCAAGCTTATGCGGATTTATGAAGAGCTTTTTTCGAAAAAGGGACGTCATACAGGACAATTGTTATTGACTCGTGACGGGCTTAAAGACAGGACGCGATACATTAATATCCGCAATACACTTGATCAGCTACTTTCGCTCGGCGTAGTGCCCATCATCAACGAGAACGATACGGTTTCAACCGAGGAGATTCGATTCGGTGATAACGATATTTTGGCAGCGCAGGTCGCGACCTTGATCAAAGCCGATTGCCTGATTTTGCTTTCCGACATTGATGGTTTGTATTGCAATGTTGCGGGACAACGCAAGGTCCTTGATTCGGTGACGTTCATCGATGATGAGGTGCGTAAACACATTTTTAAGAAAAAGACCGAGACGACGCTAGGTGGCATGGAGAGTAAGCTTAAGGCTGCAGACGTAGTGATGAAGGCTGGTATTTCGATGCTCATTCTTAATGGGCATAAAAAAGGTGTTATCAAGGATATCCTAAATGGCAGAACCGCGGGCACTCTGTTTTTCTCGGGTGAAGGCAAGAAAAAGAGTTTTAAGAATTGGCTTGCGTTCTCGGCTGATGTTAATGGTATGATCGTCGTTGATGATGGCGCAAAGCGAGTACTTGTTACCCAGGGCAGAAGTCTGCTGCCGGTCGGTGTGATAGGGTGTAAGGGGTGGTTCAGCAAGGGCGATATCGTCAGTATCGTTACAAAGGACGATGTTGAATTTGCGCGTGGCATTACAAAATATTCATCAGCGGAACTTGCCAGTGCATGCGGCAAATCAGGATTGGGCGAAGTCGTGCATCGCGATAACTTGGTGATAACTGCAAAATAGGATCAATGCAGGGAGCGATATATGAAACAGAATGCATACGTTCTAAAAACAGTAAAAGAAGCGAAAAAGGCATCATTCAGTGCAGCCCGTCTCTCAACGGCTAAGAAGAACACGCTTTTACGCGAAATGGCAAAAGCGTTGTTGCAGAACAAGATCGTGCTCATGCGTGAGAACAGAAAAGACCTTGCGTATGCGCGTGCGGCCGGGATCTCATCCGCCATGCTCGACCGTTTAGCTTTAACGGAAAAACGGATCAAGGAAATGGTATCAGCCGTTGCCGCTGTAGCACGTATTCCTGATCCTATTGGAAAATCACTTGCATGCTGGAGAAGACCGAATGGGTTGGTGATCGAGAAACGGTGCGTGCCGCTTGGGGTCATACTCATAATTTACGAAGCACGTCCGAACGTGACCACTGAGTGTGCGTCATTATGCCTTAAGAGCAATAATGCGGTGATTCTACGTGGAGGTAAGGAGTCCTTTTATTCTAATGTGGCATTGGTCAAGATTTTCAGAGCGGTGTTAAAAAAGAACAGGATCGATGAAAATATCATTAGTTTTATCACGATGACCGATCGCAATGTTGTTGACGGATTGCTAAAGCAGGATAAGTATATAAACTTGGTCATACCACGCGGGGGGGAGAGTTTGATCCGTAAGGTTGTTGAACTTTCTACGATACCGGTGATCAAACATTATAAAGGGATCTGTCATGTGTTCGTTGATGCAAGTGCGTCACTGGCTGTGGCGCAAAAGATAGCAATGAACGCAAAATGCCAGCGGCCTTCGGTTTGTAACGCGATGGAGACCTTGCTTGTACATCAGAAGATCGCACGTACGTTTCTTACGAAATTTGCCGAAGCCTATTGTGCTGTCGGAGGCGAAATATACGGGTGTGCGAAGACTAGAGCGATCTTAAAAGGATGCAAATGTGTCAAAGTGGCGTCGGACCGACATTATGCAACTGAATACCTCGATCTGAAACTTTCGGTCAAGGTCGTCAAAGATACACAGGCGGCTATTGATCATATTAACACCTTTGGTTCGGCACATACTGATGCGATCATAAGCCGCACGAACAAGAACATCGAATTGTTCGTGAGCGAAGTCGATTCGTCGTCGGTCATGGTGAATGCCTCAACGCGTTTTTCTGACGGAAATCAATACGGCTTTGGTGCCGAGATCGGTATCTCAACGGATAAGATCCACGCGCGCGGCCCGATGGGGCTTGACGGTTTGACGTCATATAAGTATATAGTGCGCGGCAGAGGACAGGTAAGGGAGTAAGGCATGAAGGTCGCATTGTATGGAGGGACATTCAATCCGCCGCACAACGGCCATCTTCACGTGGCGGACGAGGTGTACCGTCTTTTGCATGTCGATCAAATATTCTTTATCCCGGCGTTCATTCCGCCCCATAAATCCCCTTATGGCATAATTGCGGCAGATGCACGTATCGATATGGTCAAAGCGGCTATAGCGGATAAGCCATTTTGCGCGGTCTCCGATATTGAGGTCATGAGCGGGCAGGTGTGTTATACGATCGATACGGTGCGGACGATCAAGAGTGAACATCCTGAGTGGGATGATCTTTATTTTATCATTGGTTCTGATTCAATTCCTGATATATACACATGGAAACAGTGTGAGGTATTGTGTCAAGAGGTGACTATCGTGGTCGTAAAGCGGCCGGGGTATTATTCCGCGCAGCACGATAAACGTTTCGTATATTTGGATAATGTGCCCTGTGCGGCCTCATCTACCGAAATACGAAGCACGATACGTAATGGTCATGTGCCCGAGGATCTTATGCCTCCCGCGGTCGTCGATTATATAAAGAAACATTCATTATATTAAAGTCAAAATGAAATGGTCTGATTCCCGATAGGGACTGTTGTCCTATAGAATATAAATAGGGACATTCGGGGAATGTCCCTTAGCGTATGCAGAATACTTGCTATGAATCTGATGTTATTAGTGTCCGTCGTCTTGCTTGCCTTCTCGGGCTTTTTTTCGGCTTCTGAGACTGCTATTTTTTCGTTGAGCACGATGGAGCGTAAACGGATCGCCACTACTAAAGACTGGCGCAGCGTAGCGCTCAATTCATTGCTTACCCATCCTTCCAAAACGCTAAGCACCATTTTGATCGGCAACATGCTGGTCAATACTGCGTTTACCTGTTTGTTCACGTTGTATGCCCTGCAAAATTTTAAGCATGAATGGTTCAGTATTCAATTGATCGGGTTCACATTTGTTTTGCTATTGACCGGTGAGGTCCTGCCGAAAAATGTCGCGCTTTCATGGAATGTTCCGCTCTCATATCTTGTCGCAGCACCGCTGCTCTTCTGTTCGTATATGTTTCGGCCATTTATCGTATTGTTATTATTTCTTACGCGGTATTTTGTTAAAACGGTCAGCAAAACGGGCGGTTCTAAGGGTGGTTTTTCTGAGGACGATATTAAGACCTTGATCCAGATCGGGCATGAGGACGGTGTCATGGCACGCGGCGAGGCCGACCGCTTGACGAATATATTTTCGTTCGGCGAGAGGAAGGTCAAAGAGATCATGATCCCGCGGCCTGATATGGTCTCGTATGATATCGATAATGGTCGTGAAGGTATTTTTGAGATAGTTAAGAAGAAGCGGTGTCGGTACGTCGTGATTTATAAGGATACGATCGATACTGTGATTGGAATTATTTTTACGAAGCATATTTTGCTTCATCCGGATCAAAATTTAAAACAATTATTGACCCCACCTATCTATATACCTGAACTGCAAAAGATCGATGCGTTCTTGGCTAATATGATCGTCTCAAAACAGGACTGTGCGATTTGCGTTGATGAATTCGGGGGAACGGCTGGTGTGATCTCGCATGATGAGATCGTTGATACGATCTTCGGGCGTTTACATGAGGAGGAGTATGAAAAGGGGCAAGGAACAGACAGGTTGATCGAGAAACATGACAATGAGTATATCGTAGATGGTACGATCTCATTATATGAACTTAATAAGCTTTTGAAACTTGAGCCAGGATTCGATGCCGAAGGGTACGATTCGCTCGGCGGTTTTATACTTGATCAGTTAGAACAAGTACCTAAAGAAGGTCTTAGGGTGGTTGCTGAAGAGGCAGAGCTTATAATTAAAAGCGTTGATAAACATCGGATAGAAAAGGTGTTGGTAAGGCCGAAAAGACATGGATAATCTTATGCTGATCACAGGGATCATGTGTGGGCTTGCGTTTGCGGCGTTCTTTTCTGGAACTGAGATGGCGTTCGTTTCGCTCAAGAAGATCCTTTTGCGGAAGAAGCCCGGCCGTGACGAGGGGGACCTTGTGCGCATCCAGCAGATCATGCGCCGGCCGGCACGTTTCATATCGTTGGTCCTGATCGGGACCAATATCGCGCTCGTGATCGCGAGTTCGCTGGCGACGATACTTACGAAGCACCTTTTACCGAACAGGTCGATATTGTTCATCGAATTGCTGGTGATCATGATCCTTACTCCTGTGATCGTGTTCTTTTGCGAGGTGATCCCAAAGAACGTGGGGGTGTTATATGCAGAATATATCTGTAAGAAAGTTAATGTGGCCATTCTTTTTTTTCTGAGGGTCTTTGGACCGCTGATCACTTTCTTCGAGTTTACTTCGGACGGTATTTTACGTATGGTCGGGGGGCGTCCACGCCACAAGAAGGTATTTATCACACGCCAAGAATTAAAAGGGATATTTGACGAGAGCGTGCTTAAGGGCGTCATTAGTTCTCGCGAAAAGCAGCTTATCGATACGATATTCGAATTTGAATACAAGACGGTCAAAGATAGGGTGCGTACGCTGGCGAAGGTCAAGAAAGTGGATGTGAGCGATACATTGGCAAATGTTAAAGCGCTGGCTGCGGACTCTACCCGGGTGCGGTTTGTGGTGGAAGATAAGCAAACTGGTACGATCTTGGGTTTTGTTCACGTTTTTGATATTCTGTTTGAAGAGGATGAAGGGGTATCGGTCAAAAATTTCATTCGGACGCCGGTGTTCGTAAAAGAAACGACCACATTACATGAAGCGTTCGAGACCTTATGTGAGCGGCGCGAGTGGATGTTATTCGCCCTGGGGGAAAACGAGGAGATCACGGGGATATTAACGCTTAAGGATATACTTAACTTTTAATGTGATCATTTATGGGGCTGATATAAGAAATGGGGCACAGCGATGGGTAAGAAATTAATCATTACAATAGCGATAAGCGCCGCAATCATCTTTGTGATACTGTTGTCGACCTCTTTATTGTTGTATCGGCCTTTGCAGTCATCGCGGGAAATACGTTTTGCATTGGGTACTATTTGTGAACTTGAGATCGTCGGGTCAGAACAGATCCGCGCACAGGAATTGATCGATCGTGGGTTCGAGATGATCGATCGCTACGAATCTCAGTTGTCTATTTACGATGATGATAGCGAGATTAATCGAGTTAATAAATATGCTTCGATGATGGCGGTGCCTGTTTCGCGGACGACGTTTGACGTTATCCA
>JAFGJY010000109.1 GCA_016928875.1 Candidatus Omnitrophota bacterium
ATACATGAAAGCATATGCCAAGGCTGATGAGAAACGTAAAAGAAAAGCCGAGGATGATCTTGAACTCATTGCAGGGATCAATGATGATCTTAAGGCTACGGCACTTCAGGTGCGGATCTCATATTTAAACGAGCAGATCGATGATCGGGAGCATGCATTAAAGAACAGCGAGAGCGAGATGGATCGGCGGACTGAAGGATATCATTACGATGATCCTCAGTATGATACGATCCTAATTGAAATGCTGCACGGCATGATCGCGATGAGGGTGGATATCGAGACTTTGAGGTCGCAGATAGCGCAGGATGAACGAGAGCTAGAACGTATTCGGTCAGCGGGCATTAAACCAGACGGATCAGAACATGCGAACGATACTGCCGCTAGTGCTGAACGCGATGTGAACGTATCGCACCTCTCTCAGGGAGGCCGTGACGCATTAGCATCAATACTTGCGCCGATCGTAATGTTCGGCTTTTCCCTCACCTTACTTTTCCAATCGCAGGATGTCGATGGTCAGTATGACCCGAGAAGTATCGTGACACCTGGTTCTTATGATCGAGTTCAATCAGTTATGTTCACAGAGAAGGCCGAACTTCTTGAGGCCCGCGGGCTCATTGCATGGGGTTCGGTAACTGATATGTACGAGAAAGCTATCAAGGCAGACCCTACGAATCCTGTCCCATATCGAGGGCTTATGCGGTATTTGTATTATAAACGGGGGGATTATGTCGGGGCTTCCGAGGCGTGCATGCTGGCATTGCAGCACGAAATATCCCCGGAACATTATGCGGATCACGTTTCTCTCGCATATCACATCATCAGCGGATTGATCTATTGGGGAGGTGATATTGAGTATGCTGAGGAGTTCGTAGAAGCGCTGCAGAATATTAACGAAGAGTCATCCCTGAAGTCAGATGCCTCGACACGGCGGCTTGCGGGTTATAGCGATATCATCCGATTGTATCGTGAGAAGAATGGAAAACGCACGAAGCGGGACGGACGCCTCAACGTGAGCATTGCCGTGCCCGTTCTTTTATATGCAGGATATGTTGTAGTTGAGCAGTTTGCTGTTTCTCTGACAGGCCTTATCTCTGGCGTAGTGGGCGGGGGGCTTGTCGTATTGATCGCCTATCGTTTGTATCGCCTCTTTTATACACATTCGGATGATCCGTTCATACGTCATCTCAGAGATGAACTTATGTCGGAGAACGAAAAAACGAGGGATGTAGCGTATAACGCGCTTGTGGCAAAGGGCGCGCTGAGCCGATATGATCAGGATGTTTATGATGTTCATAATATCCTGCGCGATGCACGTTCAGATCAGGGATTTAAATGGACTGGGCAGCGGGTCGATATCGCGGTCAATGCTATGCTGTTGATAGATAAAGGGTCCGTGAACCGATATGTCGTCAATCTCTTGTTCGAAAAGGGCCGTCCCGAGCACATCAAAGCGATCGAGCTGACCACAAAACATCTTTCCGCATACAGCAATAGGAATCAGAAACAGATGCGCGAAGCCGAAGAGGCCATAGCGGCGATCACGTCACGCGTGGGTAAGGGACAACGCGTAAAAAATGGCCTGTACTCGTTAGCAGTATTTGGCATTACGCCGTTAGCGGCAGGGATGAGCACGGCAGTGACCGTTATGGTCAGCGGGGCGGTAGTAATAGGTTTCTTGATTGTGCTCATACGGGGCATGCGGAAGAAAATCGTCAACGATGTCTTTAAGGAGATCGTTGATGCTGATGAGAAAAATAATGCGGATGCGCTGCAATTGGCGTTTGCACGATCATTAACATTGAGTGCGAAACAGGCCAAGGCGTTAGCGTATAGGCTTGAAGATGAACGTTCGGGAGCACACTTGGCATATCTGGATTTTCTAAAAGATAATCTTACTGAAAAAGAGTTGCAAGGCCGCTATGCCTGGGTGCGGGATGAATTTCTTTGGTTGGAATTTGTGCAGGCGTCCCCGATGTCGATCGAAGAGATCGAGTTCGCGGAAATGGTGGGTCATATTCATGATCGAAGGCTCCGTGGGCCTTCCATTGACGTCAAAGCGGAAGTTGCGATCGTTCTTGATCCTGAGAAAAGCGACGATGACCGCTTCATGGCGGAAGAGAATCTTAAAGAGTATTCGCTGCAGTCTCAAGCGAATGCGATCGAGGTCCTCAAGGCGCGGATCAAGCATATTCGTGTCCTTCTGCGCGTGCTTGAAAAAGAACAGAAAAAAAATGAGCATCTTTTGCGATCGCCCGGTGTATTGGCGCATTCGGAAAAGACGCGTTCGGATGTAGAGCAAAAGATCACAGAGGACGAACAAAGGATCGATGAACTCAGGCAGTATCGTGAGCATTACGAAAATGAGCTCGCGACGAGGGCGAACGAAGAGCGACCCGCAAAGAGATCAAAAGGTCTGGGCCCGAAGCTTTTATTGATAGCGATAGTTAGTTCAATGAGCTCGACCGCGGTAAGGGCCGCAGATATATGGAAGCCGTTCGATTCGCTCAGTATTGTTGATGGGATCCATGTCATTGTAGCATTAGCCACGTTGGGCGCAGTGGCAGGTATAGCGGCGCTTGTGTGGAATGTTATCAAGTGGTTGAAAAAGAGGGACCATGCAAAGCCTACGATGTTTTCGATCAGCCTTAAAAACGTAGTCGGTTTTGCCTCCGATCTGATCGCGCGATACAAACGGCGCGGATCGTATGAAAAGTTGCGTCAGCCATGGCAGGAAGAGGGTGATGCGATCAGGTACGCGCGGCTTGTGAAGGAACTAAAGAGTCCGAACAGAGAGGTGGCCGCTGGCGCGTGGGCACAGCTCGTTCTTCAGGGATGGACCACGACGGCACTTGAAGAAATACATTTTGTGTATGCGCGATTACGCAATAAGCCAAGCGTTTTTGATAATATTCTCGAGGCCGACCGCATTCAGACACCGGATAGCAAGGTGTTTTGGACCGATGGTGCGATCGCGGTGGCGGTCGATGCCCGTCAAAGTAATTCTGTGAACGTGCGACGCAACGTTGCCGTACTTTTACAATGGGTGGGGTCGATCGAACACATTAGATATTTGGAGCGTATGATCACGAATGAACAGAAACGCAAAGATATGAGTCAGGAGGTTATCATCGAAGCAGCTGTGTCGATTGCCGCGATCAAGCAACGATACATGGAGCAGGGTGGATCACCACTGTCACTGACGGTGGATCGCATTAAGGGGCGGATTGACGAAACGATCCGGGCAGTTAAGAAAATGCACCGTAACGATAGAGCGTATTCTCTCATTATTCCTATCACGGTAATTTTATTTATGCTTGGTCTTGTTGCAGGACTGTTTTATTTGATCAGGCTATCTCCCAAAGAAAAGCGCGCCCTTGAAGAGGAAGGGAAGACACGACGGACATTACCAAAGCACTATTGGCCGTTCAAGACCGTCCACCGTAATGGTAAAAGGTGGACGAAGCGGATCGGTACGGCAGGGCTTATTGGCCTTGTGATCGGTGCCGTGCTGGCATATCTCAATGGTAATGTTGAGGCCGGTTCGACCATCGCGGATCTTATATCATTTAACGGGGTGGTCGCCGGGGGAATAACAGGCGCGGTCATTCCCTCGATGCCGTACGAAGAGCTTAGTAAGAAATTTGGCGACCCGCGTAAGGAAGAGATACAAAAGCTTGCAGAAACGATTTTATCGGATACTGCGTCGACAGCAGCAAAGGATAAGGCGAACAAAGATCTGGCTAAAATATGCAAGACCGATATGCGGCATACCGTGACATTCTTTGAAATATGTAATGCCCTGCGGCAGATCAAGATCGAAAAGCTGGATAAGAACATACCGTCCTTGACCGGTCACAGCCAAGATGTTGCCTTGCATGATAAATGGTTGCTTGAGAACAAGGTCAAAGATGCGATGAGGCTGATCGATAAGTTCGTTGCGCAATACGGGCGGTTTGAGCCGACGAACCGCAAACAGAACAAGTTCAACGAAGGTGGCATGTTGGCTGATATGGGCATGGTATTGATCGCGTTGATCGTCGGGGTCGTAGCGGGGATGCTTTCCGTGGCCGCCGCACTGCTCAGCCGATTCTTTGAAAAGCTAATGGGTCGCGATAATAAAAACGTACGCCGGCTCAATATCAAGATCATGCCCGGTATGGCGTGGGCCCGGCAGCTCGTGGAACGTATAAAGGCATGGTCAAGCAGAACGACCCAATTTTCAGACCGCCAGCTCAATATCATTGCCTATGCGGTACTCGGCTTTGTTGTGGCATTATGTGCTGCAGCGCTATTGACCTTTCTCATAATGCCGCTTTATATGGGGGCAAACACGGGAGTCAGGATGACGGTCTTGGTGGCGCTCGGTGTTGTACTTATTGTAATGAATTATGGGCGTCCCATAAAACGTGCGCTGAGAGCGATCGGGAATGTGATCGCTGTGTACCGCCGTGGATTGAAAGAAAAGCGGGTCAAAGACAGGATCAGTTTAAATGACGGGAAATATCTGGGAGGCCTGCTTGCCGTAATCGTGGTCACATCGCTTCTCAATATAGATCAGTCCGCACAGTCTGTTGCACTATTGTTGGCTTTGGCCGGGTTGCCTTTGATCATCTACAACACGCAGCTGCGCATCAAGCTCGAGAGAGCGGTCATACGATCAATTTATTGGGGCATCAGCGCTCTTATCGAGTTTATTATGAGTGGATGGTATGCGCTTCATTATGTGTTACTCAAGCCTGTGGCTGCGGTGCAATATTTTGACTATGTGCTTTTAAAGAAACGTGATAATGCGTTGGCAACCCAATTCTTGGGACGTTCATTTTTAAAGGCTGATAATCTCAAAGGTGCGATCGATACCTATCGGTCACTCGTGGTGCGAGCTGTTGATACAAAGCAGGCGTTAGGTCTTCTGCGAGATGAAGGGATGAGCGCTTTTCGGGCTGGGTTTTATCTGCCTGCCTTTGATGTTTTACGCACGATGGAGAAGATCGATAAAAGCTCGAGCATCACGAAACGATATAAGAAGGATCTTTCCAACTTAGTACTTAAGAAGTGTAAAACAAGCTTTGCATTCGATAGCCCGGATGCAGGCTTTATTTATGGCCAGGATGCGCTTGTCGCTAACAAGGAT
This sequence comes from Candidatus Omnitrophota bacterium, assembly GCA_016928875.1. GTDB lineage: Bacteria > Omnitrophota > Omnitrophia > JAHJGZ01 > JAFGJY01 > JAFGJY01. Next base: position 5,132 of record JAFGJY010000109.1, read on the forward strand.
AATATACAAGCCAGGCTCTATCTTGCGGCGCAATATTTTAATGCCGGCGTGCGGGACCTAGCGATAGACCAGATGATACAGGCCAAGGCATCACTTATGCAGTTGAAGGTCATCGATCCTCTTCGGCTTATTTACGGTGGCCGTTTGCGGAAATTGCAAGAGAAGATGGGTATATCTATCTATGTGGACGCTGCAGGTTTTGTCAAAGTCGTCAATGAACAGGCGACACCTGTGCACCGTCCTGGTAAGTTGACGGAGACTAAGAAGCCGCTCTGGAGATCGACGTATGACGATGAAGGAACGGATAACGAAAGGCGTGATGACGTATTATTGAGCCCCGTAGTGGTGGGGCTGATAGCAGTTTTGTTGGCCACAATTGGTGCGTTCACCGATAAGTGGATATTGAGCGTGATAGGGCTCGGGATGGTCGCTGTATATTTTGTGTGGTTTGCAGTACGCGGGGTGATGGCGAAGAGACATTTTGCATTAGCTTCCCGCATGATCGACCATGCTGTGCAGCGTTATGATGCGAAAAAAGGGAACGCGAGCGAGTCTGATGTAAATAGGTTGGCGGATGAATTGCGCTTGTATTTAATAAACGATAAGGACCTTAAGGTTAGATTCTATGCATTGCAGCAGGTGGAACGTATCCTTGAAGGCTTATCACGTCATCCGGGGCAGCAGGCTAAGGATGCACTGATGAAATACGTTGAGCTACAAAGATTGCGGACGGAATTCCAAACATTAATGTATGTAAGGTTCAGTGATATGATTTATCCGGTCTATCTCGATCACAAATATTCGAGCACTGAAAAACAGGGATCCATTGCGCGACAGTACGGGTTTAAGGACTATTTTAGCCTTGTGGATTTTGTCAAGGAAGGTAATTGGGAGGTGATCGATTTCAAGACAATAAAGCAACAGATCATGCCCGATCGATCGTTCGGGATACAGCGATTAATGCATAAGGCCATACCGCACGCACTTGCATTGCTTTCATTATTATTCGTGGGAGCTATCGGTTTTAATAGCCTTCCGCGAGTTTATCAAGCATTGATCGTGGCGGGTATCGGTGGGACCATTGTTTTCCTTATCTACAGCATCTTACGTAAGGGGAAGATATTGATCGATGACACAAGTGAAATAAATAAGAAGACCGCGAGGGAAGAATCAACTGTGACCGCTATCAATAATGAGGACATGTCGTATTATAGTATGGCCGTATCACGTTTTAATGAAGGTATACAGGCCTTCCGTGAGGGATCATGGATAGAAGCGATACAGGCCTTTGATGAAGCATCAAATGATGATGAGATGAGTAAAAATCCGGAACTACATTTCAAATTAGCCGAATCATACAGCAACTCGTTCCGTGATATGCTTATGTGGGAAGACCAATACATAGATATTGAGGAGATGTTCGAGCATTATTTGTATGCGATCGAGTATGCCGGTGCGCGCATGGACATCATAACGAGCTCTTATAATCAGCTCGCATATTATGCGAACCATTTCAAAGATTTTGATACCGCGGCCATGTTTTTAAATAAGGTCTGCGATATCGATCCTGATGATCCGCGGGCGAAAAGGATAGGGTCTGAGATAGAAAGCGATCGAACAGATTTTGAATTGTGGGTCAATGAGCCGTATGATGTCATCATGCAGGCGAATATCGCTTTGTTCACGAAGCAATATGAGAAAGCGGTTGAACGGTTCCAGAAGATCATCGATGAGAGATACAAAGGGAGCGGTTACGAGGTGATCAATGATGATCCTGTCCTGCTTACGTATCTCGCGCGTGCATATGCCGGAGAAGGGAAAATGTTCCAAGCGATGCACATGATCAAGCGGGCACATGAACGTGCCCCTGATGATGAATGGATCATTGATTTCATGGAAGAATTGGTGGATCGCATAGATAGGATAGCAGGAGAGAACCATGTACTGCCTCGCTATGCTGATCAACATACGATCGCTGCGGTCGAAGAGGAGGCAGCTCGTTTACGGGAAGAACTGATAGCGCTTGAGGACATCTACCGGCGGGAGGGGCTTGTCGAGGCAGAACGGCAACGCCTCTTTAAAATGAGGGATGACCAGGAGGCGTTGGAAGATAGATTGACAATGGAAAAAGAAGGTTCGCTGGGGTACACCCGTAAGGGCAGGGTGACGATATCCGATGCAGCCAAGGAGAATGAGTTGTTGTATGAAGGAGTACAGTTACATGAGAAGGTCCATCTGATGTTAGAGTTTTCCCGTTATTCCGCTGCGGACAAGGATTGGATCGCGTCAGTCATAGAGTTGCAATTTTATGTATGGCAGGGGTTCAAAAAAGATAAAGAAAAAGGCGTGCCACTTGGTACGACGTTGCAGGAACTCGTTACTCATTTACGTAATGATCCGTCAGTACAGCACAAACCCCTGATCCATTTGCTCAACCGAAGCATTGCCGACTCTCACGAAATGTTTGACACCCGACATTCCCTATCAACCGAACGCTCTGCAGGGCCATGGGTGTTAATAGACCACTATGTTGCGATGGTGGCTGATCTGGTGAAGCTGCGTCATGGTTCCGAGACGTTTACTCTGAGTGAAGAGGAGGTCGGGGACCAGGCAATACTGCTCGGATCGCAATTGTTCAATACAATACTTAATGAAGAGATCTATGACTATTTAAGTGAGATCGTCGCCAGAAGTGTATCCGGTATATTCAAGAAGGACGATTTTAACGTCAGAGCGAAAAAAGTGATCCTGGATATGCAAGATATGAATGGTGAGGCAGACCTTGATCTGGCGCTCATTGAAAAGGTGCTTTCAAACGAGAATAATGAACTGTATTTGTTCCAAACCAAGGACGA
>JAFGJY010000012.1 GCA_016928875.1 Candidatus Omnitrophota bacterium
ATCCACTGCGCCCATTCGGTCGTGCTACAATCTTCTTTATAGAGTTTACGGATCGTGCTTAAGCGCAGGTCGCTCGCCTGCGGCAGTTTGTTCTCGTGCTTGACGAATTGTATGTTATCGAAATACAAAACCCCTTCAAGCACATCGGCCAAACGGCTGTCTAAAATGATTACGAACTCATCAACCGCGGTCCAGCCGGCTAATTCGCCGTTATATGCGTCGATCGCACTGAAATGCGCAAGCGGTATCGAAACCCTCTGCCATGTTCCATTAACGTTCTTAACGGTATACGCGCCAACCAACTTCTCAACGCGATCGTTATCCTTAAATTTCTTTAGCTCAACCTTGAACGTGGTCGTGTATTTCAGCTCGGGATCGCCTTTGACAAAAAATTCTAAATGCGTATAGCCGCGTGCATCCAAATTCATAAGTTTCATCCAATAACCATTCTGGGCGCGATCGGGCGATTCCAGGTCATAGGTGATCTTAAGTACCTTCGTCGACAGTTCTGGTGAGGACATAGCAACGATTTCGGGATACACTGAAGTATGTTCTTCATTCGCATCTAAATTCCATGCGCCGCAACTGCCACCCAAGCGATTAATAAGGTCACCGTCCTCAAAATCATCGATCATGATCCGTTCCTCATTTATCGCAGGCTCACGCGTATTGCCCATTTCGCCGTTAAACCACTGAGATATATCGCTGGCAGGTTCCTCTCCCGGAGCAACACCGATCGCTGCGCATAGCCTCATCATGGTTGCAAACACAATGAATAATAAACACGCTAAAAATATGCCTTTTCGCCTCATACTGTCTCCTTACGTCTTGTTAGCCGATTGCTCAATGGTCCTATACGAAGTTCTGAGCACGTCTTCATCTTGCAGTACCACGTTCTTTTTCTCCTTGATCCGCCTTAAACAAATGATAGGCACATATGGTAGTGCTCTTAAAAATCCTATCACATAACGCCATCTGCCGTTCAATAAGAATTTCATCAATTTCACCGGAAGCCACGCAAGGTGCCCCACAAGGATCCGGGGTGACCTTATATTTTTCCACATAAAGATGAATTTATTGCGCCACATAAGCGACACAAAGAACACATTACTGAATGCACTGCGTGTTGTTGCCTCGCGTTTATGGTACGCCACAGAACGTGGTTCATAGGCGATCGTATACCCACGTTTCCATGCTCTATAGGCAAGGTCAAGGTCTTCCCACGCATACGGGGTATATAACGTGTCAAAACCTTCGAGTTCGATAAAGAGTCTTTTTTTACATAAAAAACATGCGCCGCAAAAAAAGGTCACCCAATGCGCGACATCATACTTGGCGCGCTCGCTCTCAAGTTCAACAGAAAAAAGTCCTGAATAATACCGGCCATACCGTAACCCATCGTCGATCGTTTCTTTATCCCACCTGAGTATTTTGGGTGCAACAGCGAATACTTTTTCGTTCTGCAAACGTTCGTACAACGGCGTTATAAAACCGTCTTCCAAATATATATCATTGTTGAGGAACAACACTGTTTGAAAATTGGCTTGCTTAACGGCCAGATTGTTCGCCTTTGCAAAACCAAGGTTTTGGGGAAATTCAATTAAGCAGAACGGTCTGTTGAGGCCGACAGATCCCACAGATATATTTCTGCATTCCCTCGTAGGGGCCATTGGCCTCAATGGCCCGTACATTTCTTTAAGATATTCTATGGAACCATCGCTGGATCCATTGTCAACGATGATAAATTCGTACGGAATATCCCACCGAGACAGGTTGTCGACCACCTTTGGCAAGCATTCCTTGAGCAAGGATACGCCATTCCAGGTTAATAATATTACGCTGATACCAGGTTCCACTATGTCGTACTCCTATATTTGCTTTGTAGGGACAGGTCGCGACCTGTCCCTACCTTCCCTGTTCTTCCCGTCTCAGAACACTCTATCACTCGTCCTTCTGATGTCATAGCCCACACCTTCGGACACTGTATCTGTTGCACAACTGTATGGACATTCTCGTATCCCTGTCCCTGTGAATTACCATAAACAATAATAATATGATCATATGCTTCATCCGAAAGTGATCGTAATAGACCTTTATCAAATGTCTCAACATCCATATACCCCTTACCATATGAAAAGGCCTGCGTCACTTCATCCATAGCACGATATTCCTCGGCAACATCATCCTGAACTAATATATCAAGCCGAAAATCACGTTCTTCTGCATTTGTTAGTGCTTTGATCGCTTCTTTCATCTGCAGTGGCCTTGATGAACGCACGAGCAATACTTTGGTATCCTTCGTACAATGAGCTGTGATCTTCTCGATATTATCATTTATCGTATGCTTGAATCGATTGCAGAGCGCTATATCGTAAAAACGTTGTGATTCAAAATAATTATATGCGATCTGTTCCTTTTTATAATTCGGATACTCCACAACAACAAAATTGCCGCCATCGAATTCGCGTGCATTCTCGGAACGCAGATATCCTTGTTCTTTCGCCCATCGGTAATACGGCGTCCCCGGCTGTGGGGTGCAGATCGATGTTTGATACCGCCACAACAATTCTCGATTGATAAGTTGGTCCATAAGCCCAAGCGTTTCCTGATCGCTCTCATATGTCGAACCCGGAGCACCGAAGGTAAACGTGCCGTACATTTTAAGGCCGATCTCTTTAGCCTCGCGTAAAACCTGTTTTAATTTTGCAATATTGTGTTTTGCGCCTAAGTTGACTCCCGCAGCACATGCAGTCGCAGCCGTCTCGATACCGATCCGTAACATATAATATCCGGATTCTTTCATCGCCTGCATCATTTCTCGGTCGAGCGTCGCATACGCACACATTGCATCGATCTTAAGATCATTAAGGTCGTGCTCTTTTAGCGCATGACACAAGTCCATGATGAACGCTTTGTTGACATTATGGTATTCTTCATCAAAAAAGATCCCTTGCATCCGCGGGTACTTTGACTTGAGATAAACCAACTCTTTGATAATAGAACTTACGCGGCGCGGCCGCCAACTCGGTTTTCCTTGATAATACATCGTTCCGGCAACGCAAAACGAACAATGGAATGGGCACCCGCGCGATGCGTATGCCTGGATCTCGATATATTCACTCGAAGGCTCCCCCGGAATCGCATAATCAAAGCGCGAGACGTCTTCGTCCTCCGGCAGCGGCAAAAAGTTCACATCCAGCAATTCCCGCGGCGGGTTCGGATATAATCCACGAATATCCTTAAGCGGCTTATCCCGGAAGATATCCAATAACGTCATTTCGTACTCACCGATCAATATGTGGTCCGCGACCGTGCTGACCTCTTCCGGATACGCGATCGCATGTTGTCCGGCAATGATCAACTTTGTATCGCAACGCTGTTTCACTGCGAGCGCCAACGTTTTATCATCCTCCCACGTTCGGGTCGAACACTCCATGACCAGATAATCCGGCTTTTCTGCGCACAATACGTCCAGGTATTGCGCATGATCGTATTTTTTTAAACACCCGTCGATAAGTTTGACCGTGTGATGCGTCTCGCGCTTGAGAAGGGCCGTTGCGTATGCGAGCTCCCACGGATAGTATGTAAATACATTTCTATTCGAGCTTGAATTGGTCCAGCGGCTCGGTGAATGGATGATAGCATACCCGTTCCTATCGATCCCGACCGAGTTAGCTAACACGATCTTTTTCGCGTTCTGCATGCCCATTTTATACTCTCGCAACTTCTTCCATTATCTTGTCTTTAACTGACTGATCGACCGGCTCATCCCTCAATGTAAGCGTGGTCTTGTCGAGCGATCTCTTTAATATCTTATCAAGTTTTTTGATGTTATTTATCCTGTCCGTCCCCTGTATCTTAGAGCCTTGTGACATGAGATTGTATACATGCCGTTTCGGATTACGGCTTATGATCTCCTCGATCTGCCGTAAATATAAATACAAGGTCTCATGGGTCGGGATACGTTTACCGCTATTGTTCTCGACATAGCGCACTTTGTTATTTTTGATCACTTCATAATGCATCATTTCGATCGTATTGAACCGGTTAACATCACGATACCACTTTTTCATCTCGATCGTGTTGGTCGAATAATATTTATTAAGCGGGAATGCATAATCCATGCCCGCAAAAATGATCGGCTCACACCCTAATTGGAACATAACATCCAGCGCAATGCATGATACCGCACCACCCGCATGGGTGAATGCTTTATTCTCAAAATGTTGTTCAAGTTTTTTAGTGATGGAGTTGTCCTTTTGAATAATACACATTTTGGGGCCTGAATATTTGTGTAAACTATGTGTATCCATAGTCGGTAATGCGATCAATAATGCATGGTCCTTCTCTGAATAGGAAAAATGCTTGATCGTATCTGCTTGAGGATCGACGCTAAAGACCACATCCGGCGTAATCCCCGCTTTTTGCAAAAATGGGTAGGAAGTGTCCGCGGTAAAGATAAACGCCTTATCAACATATTCCCTCAAGCTACCGAGCACGATATCAAGCGACGGACCGGCGCTGATCAAGATCGCCGGCTTACCGTGAAAAACCTTCCTTAACTTTTCTATGTTCGGGGAGGCAAGAGTAATATCCAGATTCTTAATGAAATTCTCTCTCTCGAGATCTCCAAACACTTCCGATGCCTTGCGCTCAAGCAACAAAAGATCAAAACTCTCTTTAATGCTGATCAAATGTTCCGGGAAACAATGATACGAAGGCAAATGAATAACGACCTTTTTCTTCTTCTCACTCACGTCAGCAAAATGCCGCGACAGTAATGCGGATAAACGCATCGCAAGGTGCCCCTCCGTCCTCCCGGCAATAAGATAAACTTCATGCTGAGCGAATATTTCCCTGAAATCAACAAGAATAAGGGCAGCATTCATAACATCAAAGTTCGGCTCGAAGATGATCAATTTCCCTTGTGGGCCGATACGCGTGAGCACTTCTTTGACATGATAGGCCAGACCGAAACCACACAAAAGAACACGGTCCCCCGGCTGCAGGTTCTGGGCCTCTATGAATCGTTGCGCTTCCTTGACCGGATCGTACGCACTATGCAGTAATATATTATTACAACGTATCGTGAGCGCAGCGGTACGCGTTTGCTCTATTTGAATGTTATCGGGCAGTTCAGTATCGAGCGTGATCAGTTCAGCATTGCTCATCCCACGCTCTTTTAAAAAATTTAAATTACTGATCAAATGCATTTGATGTTCTAACATTTTGCTGATCCTACTTATAAGATTGTATATCCAAACTTAAACAACTGGCCGTCCCAAAAATCACACACCAAAAATTCTTGCTCCTTTACATCGAATGCCCCGACCCGTACATCAAGCACTGTAGACATTCCTGTCTCTTTCTGCATTACCGCTTTGTTCTGATCGCTTCCCAGCCACAATACCCCCTGATCATCGACCGCTCCGCAATTTATTATGCCCGGGGCACCTCCATTACCGCTACCTGCCTTATTGTCAGCATGAATATATTGTTTATGTTTAAGATCGGGCGAAAACACCGCAACGATATTATTGACCTTGTCGATCACGACAACATTGCCGTCCGGCAACACCATAAGTTCTTCGGGATATTCCATCACGCCAACCCTAAATCCGCTGGCTTCAAATTGCGAATCCATAGAGCAGAACCGGGATGCGTTTACCAACCATCGTTTGTAATGCAGATTCGTTTTGAACGATCTGCTTTCATAGAACTGCGGCATCGGTGCGTTGTTCTCAAAGGCCGCGACAACATGCCCTTTTTCGTTAAATGCTTGCAAACGGCCATTTGTACGCTCTGCCACATATAACGTTCCGTTCTTCCACGCTACGCTACACGGCTCATTGAACGTACCGTGATCGGTGCCAAAGGCACCGATCTGTCGCATGAACACTCCGTTCTCATCGAACACTTGTATCCTGTGATTCCACTTGTCAGCAACATAAATACATCCTTCAGAGTCACAACATAACGATGAAGGATACCAAAATTCACCCGGGCCCTTACCCTGTTTTCCAAAACAACCTCTTTGTTCAAGATCCGTATCGAAACGAAATATTTTATGGCCTATTTCGTCAACTACCAAGATCTCGTGACGAACTATCTTGATACAGGCAGGAGCAAAGAGCGGCTCCTGCTGCCGCACATTCTTGGCCAACAACAATGAACTTGAGATCTGTCCGCTATATTGTACTGTCATATATACCTATTAACGCAAAAGCTGAGCTCTGTCCTTTATCTTATTAAAAAGCTCCATATCCATCTGCTCTAAGATACGCGAAACCTCTATGGCCTCCGCATATTTCTTCTCTTCTTCCAACGTGTAGTAAAGCAGGAAAAAAGCCCGCGTAAATTTCGGACATAGCCGGACCGCTTCCCGCAAGGTTGATTCAGCCGCTTCCAAATTACGCTCTTTATAATAGACCGCACCAAGATTGTAGCGATACAGTACCGACGTCGGTCTCAAGTTCACGGCCTTGACCAGCGAATTGATCGCCTCTTGTACTCTCCCGGTTTCATAATAGGCTATCCCAAGCATCATGAATGCCTCGCTATAGCGCGCATTGAACCCTATGACCTTCTCCAAAACCTCGATCGCTTCCGCATACATCGTGCAATGATAATATGCCGAAGCCAGATTCGTATAGACCAGTTCCGAGTTCGTACCCAGTTGCGTCGCACGTTCTAAGTATGCAACGGCTTCCGGATAACGCTGCAGATCGTGATACTGCCGACCCAATAAAAAACATGTTTTAACGCTGTACGGATCGTTCCCGTATTCTTTTAAAAGTATGCGTAAATACCTTTCCTGTTTTTCCCGTGCAGCCTCACTGCGAAAATCCTTTCGATAGTGATGAATCGGAATATCGGTATATTTTATTTTCCGCGGCGTGATGGTATCATCAACGAGCTCATGGACTATGCCTTCAAAATAAATATGCGGGATATTTTTAAAAAAACGGATCACCGGCACATCGGCATATCCGGTAAATTGTTTGCCCTCCTCATAATCAGTGCGATTGGCGCACCAATTTTCGGCCGAAGGGTCTTCAAAATAGTTTCTTTGATAAAAACCGGCCGCTTCATATTTCTCACCGTGCATAATAGCGCGTATCTCGTCATGATCGCGTTTGGCTATCACTTCATCAGCATCTAATACCAATATCCAATCACCCTGCGCCTGCTTTAAGGAAAAATTCCGCGCTGCCGCAAAATCGTCATGCCATTCATAATCATACACGGCGGCCCCATGCTTAAGGGCGATCTCACGGGTCGCATCTTGCGAATTGCTATCAACGACAACGATCTCGTCAACCAGCTCTTTTACACTTAACAGTGCCCGTTCTAAGTTCGCTTCTTCATTATGAACGATCATGCACAATGTGATCTTGGGTTCCTTAGGCATCATTATGACAAAAATACCCTTTATTATATTTATAGTTATGGGTAACTGCTTTTTTCATCATAAGGCATATGAGGTCACTAACAAAATGAAAAAAACGTGCTATCGTTGAGAGCGATTATATTTGGTATTTTATGCAGGAAACCGGTTAGATGAATAACACCACGCGGCACTGTTTGAACCCCGCCCGTTTAAACCATCTCGGTGTGTACGCTGTCAAGGTCTTGGATATTTATACGAAGTTGCATGATGGCCCGAGATACGGCGGCCTCGGCTTCTTCCCTATCATTGCCCGTGGCAATGATGTTGGCCACTTTGCCAAGATTGCTGCGTAATGGATAAACAATATCTCCTTCACGCAAATTGAGAATGATGCGTTCAATCCCGGGGATCGTAAGTGCTTCATCAACACCTTCGATACTATCGATCCTGCCGGGACGCGTTACGACCGCACGTTCGATCGCTACTCGATCCCATTTCGGCGTGATCAAAAAATGATCGAGGCGCTCTCCGATGGCAAGTTGTACCGCCGCCCGCGTGGAGTTCATACCGGTCGCCAGATATTCGGTGAACTGCGAGTGAAAACCGCCGCTCAACCGTGCGGTGATCTCACCGATCCTTGCCCCGTCTCTGGTGATCTTGATATCCGCCTTTGCAGCCCCATGTTTTATACCGATCGCCCGGATCGCACGGCGCATCATGTCAAAGGCATCTGCGATCTGATCCTTGGAAAGTGCAGAAGGAATAGTATGGCCCATCTCAATAAAATAAGGGGGATTTTCTATGTGGCGATCGGCAACTGTAATGAGATGAATCGTATCATGTTCGACCAATGTATCCATGCTGATCTCAGGCCCTTCCATATATTCTTCAAGGATCACTGCCGGAGAAGAATAATGCCCGCTGAATTGGAGAGAACAAACAAACTGTTCCCGCAGTTCTTCGTATGTATCGATACGCCGCACGCCGCGTGCCCCCATGTTATCGACCGGCTTGATGACCAACGGAAAACCCAATGAAGCCGCAACATCATATGCCTGCTCAAGACCGGTTACTTGCCTAAACCGCGGGACCGGCACGCCCGCTTCAAAGAGCTTTGTGCGCATATGAAATTTATTTGTCGCGCAAAATGCTGCATCGACCGAGATGCCCGGCAAGCCGAGCGCATCCGCAACACATGCAACAGAATACGCAACATCCGTTCCTGCGGTCATTATTCCACGCACATTGTATGTACGAGTGTATTTTTTAACGCACGTGACTATAGCAGGAATGTCTTTGGTACTTACACACTCAAAGAGATCGCAATGCTCTCTGCCCGGCGCCAGGTCATTGCGATCAACGGCCAATACCGTAAGCCCGAGTTCCTTGGCCTCACGGATCGCCTTGATCTGAAAGAGCCCTGCTCCGATAATAATGATAAGATCTTTTTTCATAACAAATCGTCTACCTGCGTTTAACGTTTACGTGCAAGTTTTTCAATTATACCCAACACTCTGAAAATCCCCTTGCCATCAACGATCTCTTTGCCCGCATCAGAGAGTTTTTTCCGGAATTCAAGGTTATCACATACCTTACGTAACCTTTTATTAAGCTTGTTCACTGAGACCTTTTTACCGAGACCTACATCCAAGACCGCATTTTTTCGCTCAAGACGTTTAACATTTTTTACCTCGTCGGTATTCTGCGAGACGACAAGTGTCGGAGTGCCGAGACACAATGATTCGAACATCGTCAGCCCGCCGTTAACGATCGCGCAATCCGCCCACAAAAGTGGTTTGACGAGCGTCTCAAGGTCCTCGAGAAAATACACACGTTCGTGATTCTTCCATTTTTGCTTTATGTGATGGATATCCTTGAAGGTCGGTCCAAGGATCACTGCGGTATTGAATGTATAATCGACCCCCTCCAAACATTCCAAGATCTTTTGGGTATAATTATGCGGATCACCGCCGCCGATAGCAACGACCAGATTTTTGACATGTTTATGTAACGTCCGGGATCGCTTATGCTCACGCGCGAAATCATCGTGCAAGATAACATATTTGGGCCCGAAGAGCTTTTTCTTGTTTTCGCGGCGATTAGCATCGATCACGACATCCGCCAGGTCAGCACCATCACCAAGGTCATCGAAATTCACCAGACGGGCTTTCGCGAGGCTGATCGCCTGCATATAATCTGATGATGTATTTTTAATATCGTTCACAATGATCTTGGGCGACCAATCGCTGAGAAACTGGGTAAAGACGTTTAAATCCTCGTTCGCATCGATATCCTTCTCCAAATAATGTGTTTCGATACCTGTTTTCTTAAGGATCGTACTTGATTCCTTGGTCTTTTTTGTAAAAAAAGCGACGTCGAATTTTCCCCGTAACCATTGCGCAAGATTGATACACCGACGCAAATGTCCGAACCCTATTTCATTACTACCATCACATCTAAAAACGATCTTGGCTAATTTCATATTACAATTTCCTTATTTTTATTCCGCGTGATTCATATTGTTTTATTTGACGATAGATCTCCTCTTGATGTCCTGACGAAGAGATCACCACCGCATCCGGCATGATCTCCTCGATCTTTGATGGAGCTTCGATAATATTGCCGAAAAATTCACGGCCTTGCTTGTTCACGTTCCCATCGACGACACCGATCACCTTCAAGCCAATGCAGTCCGCGGCATTCAGGGTTATTTCTGCTGTTTCAGCCGCACCGTAAAGGACGATCGAACGAATACCTTCGGCCAGAAATTCATTTAATTTGGTCTGTATCTCTTCTTTTACATTTTTATACAACCCTACTGTTTCACGAAAATACGATAGCAGAAGAGAAAACCGGTGTGCTTCACCCGCGTTCGTGATCGTATAGCGCATGTCACGATTATTGCCTTGTACGGAAATATACCCTTTTTTAATGAAGGTTTTAATATAATTGTTGACCATAGCGGGAACGATGCCGGCACGCGATGCTAATGCGCTTTGGGTAACACGATGATTAGCCGCGATCTCATCAAGCAAAACAAGTTCACGGAATAATGAGGTGGGATGCAAAAAACGCAGATTATGCGCGATAAGCTGAGTCATGAATAATGATGATTACAGGTTAAATGATAATTGTCGCCAATTACCGGTTGGGTATTATATACATACTATTAACTTACAGATTTAATTATATAGTCACTGAATAAATATTCAAGGTAAAAAATTATACGCGAATAACTTTATACATCAACACGCTACCAATTGCCGACATCAAGACAAATGGCGTCCACAATGCAATGTGCGGCGCCACCAATCCTTGCAGAGAAACCGCTTGGGCCCATGAATAGAAAACATAATAAATAGTAAGTACCATTAACGCTAACCCAAAGCTTATCAACATGTTACCACGTCTTGTAATGATGGCTATCGGCAGTCCCAATATTGTAAATACCAAACACCCAAATGAAAACGAGATCTTTTTATGGATCTCTATCACATATTCCCTTCTCTTTGCCTCTGAGAGGCCGGATGATCTAAGCTTCTGAACTAATTCATCGATACTGTATTCCTTGGTCTTTTTTCCTATTAAATTAATATTTTCGAGATCGAGCAACGGTAACTCATATATGCTGAAATCAAGCTTATTGAAAACCTTAGTATCTTCTTCATCAGGTTCATCGATCGTTCCGTTATATAACCGGACTTTGATCTTTGATTCATGCTCGAGACGTACTACTTCACACCGCTCAGCCAGGATCGTACGTGTCGGCTTACCTTCCTGAGGCTGATACACCGTTACATTTTTTAGCTCATTTTGTCCGACTTCACGCGCCAAGAACACATAACCATTATCGAGTTCAGCCGGAATGCCTGGCTTTATATATGCAAAGGGATCTTTAATAAATAAACTCTTGAGAGTTTTTCGAGATAAGAAACTATACCGTGGGACGATCTGATCTGAGAGGATAAGCACAAAGATCGAAAGCAGCAAGCCAATGACTATCACCGGCATCATAACTTTAAAGGGATTAACACCGTGGGCCCGGATAGCAATGATCTCGTTATGTTCCGCAAAATCACCGAAGACAAGTAAGATCGAGGTGAGCACGCTTGTGGGTAACGTAAATATTAGCATTTGGGGAATGATCAACGCGAGGAATTTCATTAACTCAAAAAAATCAACGCCGCGATTAAGCAATAGGTCCGCGATCTTGACCACATTGCCCACAAGAAAGATGAACGTCAAGGTCACGACCGATATGAAAATAGGATAACACAATTCTCGTAATATATAGTTGCGTAGTATTTTCATGGAAATTCAATATGATGAGATATGTTGAGTTGTCGTAACAGAAGCGATCCTAACGGGCACCGTTCACCGGCCGCGCTATTTCCTGGATCTCTATCGGATTATTGCGTACGGCACTATCTTCCAAGAACCCCTTCACCTTGATCATAGACTGGTCATTCATAGAAAAGAGGCCTTCTACCTTGCTGCGGACCGCAGCGTTATCTTTATATAGCAAAAAGGTTTGGACGAAGATCGCTATCGCAAGAATCACGAACGCGATCTGCCATATGTGTTTCTGCCTACGAACACGCTTTAACGTATTTGGCATATATATCACTCTCCTCTTACGGTACCTTACTATACCTTAAGTATATCATATATCGACTTATTTTGAGGTTAATTTTAGCTTAAAATTTTTAAACTTTTTTTATATCCTTTTTCGCTTCGATCTTTGCGGAAACCTGTCCCCGCTTACGCGATGAAAGACTCACGTATTCCCTATGAACAGTTACGTTCTTATACGCAGGACGAATGATGCGCGGAGATACCATTAATTCCTCGATCCGGTGCGCCATCCAGCCGGCGATACGCGCAACCGCAAAAAGCGGCGTATAGACTTCGGTCGGAATACCCAAACAATCATATACAAATCCTGAGAAAAAGTCGACATTCGGAGAAATGACCTTCTTGCTTCCTTTGATCTCCCCAAAAACCTCAGGCACGAGTTCTTCCATCGCAAGATACAACACCAGTTCTTTTTCCCGTTTTTTCTGTTTCGCCAATTTGATCGCAAATTCCTTAAGCAGGATCGCGCGCGGATCGGACCTCGTATACACCGCATGGCCAAAACCGTATACTTTACCGCTCTTATCCGCCGCTTCACCCTTTATGATCTTAACCAGATGATCCTTAAGCTTTGCTTTATTGTTCCAGGGATGAACATTATTTTTCATATCTTCCATCATACTCATAACACTTTTATTCGCGCCGCCATGCAACGGTCCTTTCAACGAACCGATCGCTGCCGAAATAGCGGAATAGGTATCAGTACCACTTGAAGAAACAACGCGGGTCGTGAACGTTGAATTATTCCCGCCGCCGTGATCGGCATGGAGGATCAACATAATATCCAGCACTTGCGCTTCTAATTTTGTGAATTTCCCGTCTGGACGTAACATATGCAAAAAATTCTCCGCTGTCGAGAGCTCATCAAGCGGTTGATGAATGAACAGGCTTTCTCCAATGAACTTGTGCTGGCGCGCATGATACGCATAAGCTGTAATAACAGGGAATTTAGCTATTAAACTGATCGCTTGTCGTACTAAATTCGGCAACGATGTATCATCAGGATTTTCATCCACACTGTAGAGCGCAAGGACGCTACGTGCCAGACTGTTCATGACATCCGGGGTTCTAAAGGTCAAGATAATATCTCGCACAAAATTCCCCGGTAAATGCCGCTCGTGTGCAAAGTATTTTCCGAACTCTTTTAATTCGCTTTTAGTTGGTAATTCCCCGAATAAAAGCAAATAAGCGACCTCTTCAAACCCAAAACGGTCTTCAGTCGTTAAACCATTCACGATATCTTTAATGTTGACACCGCGATATTCGAGCTGACCTTCGACAGGATGAATGTCCTCATCTCGTTTCTCGAACCCTATGACCGTAGAAATTTCGGTCAGTCCGACCAATACTCCGCTGCCATCTTCATTACGCAATCCTCGTTTTACATTGTATGTTTGATAGAGTGACGGAGATATTCTGTTATTGGCTACGCACTTATCAGCTAATTTTTGTATGATCACTCTGTTACCCATTCTGCCCCCTGTATATTTATGTTTGTTTGTGGATGAGCCCTTCGAATTCTTTTTCGATCCTATCCGCATCCTTAAAGTTAATGGCGATCAAGCGCTTTAAGTTGCCGAGCCCGGAAAGGTCTAAGCTCGCAAAATAAAGCCCATATCCTCTCTTATTATCATGCCAAATAACGACCGCACTTCCTGTGACAACAATATCATTTATCTCAGCAAACCTGATCGAAAAAGAGACGATCTCATTTATGTCTAATCCTTGTACTTTTGATAATGAGACGTAACTCCCTTTAAGACATATATTTAAGACTTCCCCGGTAACTTTCTGTCCATTTTCCCGAACCAATTCTATGTCCGTTGTATACGAAATTCGGGTATATTTTCTTTTTTCTTGCATAGCTCAAATTCCTAATAAAATCAGTAGGTTATAACCAAAACCGCGAAGAATTATATCACTCCGCACCTACAATATAAAAGTAAAAAAATAGAGGTGTAAAACACCTCTATTTTTCTGATCCGTGTAATGCGGGACCGCCACGCTTACTTGGCCGCTACGTTTTTTCCGTTCTTTTTCTCAAGCTCACTGATGATCTCATTGAACTTGAGGTTGATGACATGCGATTCAGCAAAATTCTCAGCTTCGTTTATAAGATGCTCGATCTCGACTTTGCTTAATCCAACTTTTAATGCCAGTAACGCGATCATACGCTTTGTCGCATTATGGCGTTTAACGATATCGCTCACGAGTGTACGAATGTGTTCGTATATCTCTTCATCGACCAAGTGCTTCATATCTTTCAAAAAACGAAATACAAGCGCTTCTTCATTAACACGATCCATTCAAGTCTCCTTTCTTGTAAATACGTTATCTATTTTTTGCAATCTCATCGAGCGTTACATATTGATCTTGTCCGAGATGAATGACCGGGCGGCCAACTTCAAGCATCCATTTACCTTCTTTATCAAAAAGCCCTTCCCTTACAAAGACCGAAACAACATTGCCGCAATAGATCGTATGATCGCCTACCGCAATGGATTGATTCAGGCGGCATTCAATATGGGCAAAACATTCATTGATAAGCGGCGTCTCTATAACGATCGCCGGCATCATGGTCAGCCCGGTTTCCAAGAACTTGTCACGCTCATTACCGCTGACCGAACCGCATAGAATGATCTCTTTCATAAGTTCGATACCCGGGATATTGATCGCAAACTGCCGGGAATTCTCAATAAGAGACTGTGTATATGTCCCCTTGCTAAGCATGATCGCGACACACGTCGGTGAAAAACTGACCGGCGAGACCCAACTGATGGTCACTATATTCTTCTTTTCTTCAAACTCAGATGTCACCAAGGTGATGGGGCTTGGATTAAGCAAGGTAGTAGCATAGTTCTTATCGACGGTTATCCTTTTAAGCGTCATTTTCAACCCTCCTCACCAGAAAGTTATTTTACACAGATATGTTTCGACAGCAATATATTTTATCCGATATTGATCAACTTTCTTTAAAAAAATGCGAATACTTTGCCTTGATCGCATGAACATCATCCCGCAGTTGCGCTGCTTTCTCAAAATCAAGTACACTCGCTGCTTGCAACATCCTTTTCTCAAGGAACGCAACATACGACCTGACCTCCTCCTCGTCTTCACTTTCACTCATTAACTTTGCTGTAAGTTCTTTAGCAGCCTTGACTTGCTCAATACCTTCAAAAATGGCTTTTTGGATAGAGCGGGGTACTATACCGTTCTCTTTATTGAACTTTTCCTGGATGGCACGCCGGCGCTTTGTCTCAGCCATGGTCTTGGCGATCGATTCAGTTACGGTATCCGCATACAAAATAACGCGGCCATTAACGTTCCGGGCAGCACGTCCTGCAGTTTGTATCAGAGAAACCTCGCTGCGCAGAAAACCTTCCTTATCGGCTTCCAGGATCGCGACCAAGGACACCTCCGGCAGATCGAGCCCTTCGCGCAAAAGATTGATACCCACAAGACAATCGAATTCCCGCAAGCGAAGGCTTTTGAGGATCTCGACCCGCTCGATCGCATCAAGGTCGGAATGTAAATATTTAATGCGAATACCCAACCCACTTAGATACTGCGCCAGATCTTCGGCCATGCGTTTGGTCAGTGTTGTTACGAGCACGCGTTCGTGCCGCGTGACGACATTACGGATCTCGCCGATCAAGTCGTCGATCTGCGAATGCGCAGGCCGGATCTCGATCTCAGGATCCAGCAAACCGGTTGGACGAATCAGTTGTTCAACAATATATTTTGTTTTCTTACGTTCATACGGTCCGGGTGTCGCAGAAACATACAGGACTTTCTTCATTAAAGTCTCAAATTCGTCAAAACGTAGCGGCCGGTTATCCAACGCAGACGGTAAACGAAAACCATGTTCGACCAACATCTCTTTGCGTGCCCGGTCACCGTTATACATTCCCCGTATTTGCGGTAGTGTTACGTGTGACTCGTCGATCAAGAGCAAAAAATCATCCGGGAAATAATCAATGAGCGTATACGGCCGCGAACCGGGTGCCCGGCCTGCCAAATGCCGCGAATAATTTTCTATCCCTGAACAATATCCGACCTCTTGCAACATCTCGAGATCATAATTGGTCCGTGACTCAAGCCGCTCGGCTTCAATATCTTTTCCGATCTTTCGTAAGTATGCAAGCTGTTCAACAAGTTCCGCTTTGATCGTTTCAATGGCATGACCTATACGTTCTTCTCCGACAACAAAATGTTTAGCAGGATAAATGATCGTCTTCTTCAATTCCTGGGAACATTCGAACGATGTGTGGTCTAGCATAAAAATATGCTCGAGCGTATTCTCGAAGAACTCAAGCCGAATGGGATCATCCGTGTAGGACGGGAACAATTCGATCGTATCGCCGCGCACGCGAAATGTCCCGCGCGTAAGCGCCTGTTCGCTGCGTTCGTATTGTATGCTCACCAAGTGTCTCAGGAGCTCGTCTCGTTCGCATTGCTCACCTTGGGTCATCGCGATGAACATGCCGGCCCATTCTTCCGGTGCCCCCAGGCCGTAGATCGCCGAAACACTCGCAACAACGATCACATCATCGCGCGAAAGTAATGACCCGGTCGCCTTGATCCGTAATTTATCGAGGTTCTCGTTGATCGATGCATCTTTTTCGATATAGGTATTCGTATGCGGGATATACGCCTCAGGCTGGTAATAATCATAATACGACACGAAATATTCTACCGCGTTACGCGGGAAAAAATTCTTAAGCTCGCTATAGAGTTGCGCAGCAAGTGTTTTATTG
Source organism: Candidatus Omnitrophota bacterium (assembly GCA_016928875.1). Lineage (GTDB taxonomy): Bacteria > Omnitrophota > Omnitrophia > JAHJGZ01 > JAFGJY01 > JAFGJY01. Next base: position 16,783 of record JAFGJY010000012.1, read on the forward strand.
TGCGAGATCACGATCGTCGGCCGGCCGAGTTGCTCGATCACATTGGCCATGGTAAAGGTCTTGCCCGAGCCGGTCACGCCAAGCAAGATCTGTTCTGGTACATTTTTGTTGAAATTGCGGACGAGGTGTTCGATCGCCTGCGGTTGGTCACCTTGCGGTTTAAAATGTGATACGAGGGTAAATGATGCCATTAATTATATTATTTCCAATGAGAAATTAATGCCCGTCGCCGAATGGGTCAGAGCACCGATCGATATCCGGTCGATCCCCGTCCTGGCAACGCTTGTTACATTGTTAAGTGTGACCCCGCCTGATGCTTCGAGTATTGGTCTCTTGATCCGCTCCTTCTTGACAGCAGCACGCACGATCGTAACTGCCTTTTTTAACATCGCGGGTTCCATATTATCGAGCAAAATGATATCCGGCGATGCTTTCAATACGTGCCTGAGTTGCGCTAATGTGTCAACTTCTACTTCAACCAACACCTCTTTTTTGGCCTTATTTTTTGCTCTTTTAACCATAACAGCCAGCGAGGTCTCTTTTTCATATTTACGTGCGATAGCGATATGGTTGTCCTTGATCAACACTTGATCAAAAAGGCCGAAACGATGATTGCAACCTCCGCCGGCACGTACGGCACAACGTTCGAAGAGCCGTAGATTAGGCGTGGTCTTTCGTGTATCAAAAACATCGACACCATATCTTTTTGTTTTCTTGGCATAGTCCGCCGTAAGCGTAGCGATCCCCGAGAGGCGCCCTAAATAATTCAGCGCTACGCGTTCTATCTTTAGTATCGAACGTGCCGGGCCTTTAAAAGAAATGATCGTATCGCCAGAGCGTAATTTACTTCCATCCTGCTTCTTTATCACAACCTTGATCTTTTTATCAACAAGCCGTGCGAGCCGCACAACCACCGTGGTACCACATAACACGCCTGACTGTTTCGCAATGATGCGCGCACGAACTATCGCGTTTTTCTTTAAAACCGTATTCGTGGTCACATCGCCGCCTTCAACGTCTTCTTTGATCGCGTGGCGTAGCAACATTTTAACGGTCCTTACAACTTTGTTGTTCATGATCATGCTCCTATAACTTTCTTCACATCCTTTTTCGTCAATATCCTGAATTCTCCGATGGGAATGTCGATCATTTTATATCCGCCGACTTGTGTGCGGTGCAATCGCAGCACTTGATATCCGAAGAACTCGAAGATCTTACGGATCTCGCGTTTTTTACCCTCGCCGATAGTAAGCGTGATCCGGCACTTTTTCTCTTTCGCATCATACGTATATCCTTCCACGCCGCACGGGGAGACATCGAACTCCGGATGCGTGAATCCCTTCTTAAGCTGCTCTAAATGCTCTGAACGTACTTCTCCGCGCACGGTCACTTTGTAACGCTTCCGTATCTCGTAGCGCGGATGCGTGACCCTGTTCGTAAAATCTCCGTCATTGGTGAGCAACAAAAGCCCGCTTGTGTCTTTATCAAGCCGGCCCACGGTATGTAATGTTTGGTATTTTTTGGGCAAAAGATCGAAGACCGTTTTACGCTCATGAGTATCGCTGCGGGTCGTAATGAATCCGCGTGGCTTGTTAAGCGCAATATATACGTGCTCTGAGAGAAAAACCTCCACATCGTCGACAGCCAAAGATTCCTCGTTAATATCGATCTTGTACGCAAAATCCTTTACCACAACGCCATTGACCGTGACCCGGCCGGCGGTCATAAGTTCTTCCGCTTTTCTTCTTGATGCGATGCCCGCATTCGCAATGATCTTTGCTATCCGTTCTTCCGGCATGATTCTATAACATCCTTAAGGTGTTTGGGGACACATATCATTATGTGTCCCCAATTTCCTTTACGTTGTCATCCTCGCGTCGCACCCCGCCACAGGCGAGGTTCCGCCTAAAGGCGGGACCGTGGGAAAGCGAGGACCTACGTTCGTAGATACCGGATAAGCCTTCGGCTTTCCGGGACGACACAAAGCTATTTACAATTCAGCAATGGCTGTTTTTAAGTTCTCGATCTTGATGATGAGGTCCCGCTGCTTGCCTTCTTCTTTTTCTATGATCTCCCGCGGCGCACGTTCGACAAAGCTCTTGTTCGACAGTTTCTTTTTGGCAGCCTCTAAAAACCCCTCCATCTTATCAAGCTCTTTGGCAAGCTTCTCTTTTTCCTTATCAACATCGATGAATTCACCGACATCAACGTAAACTTCGAAATCATGCAGCGTTGACGGGACATTAAGCAACAGCCATCCCTTTTCTTTCTTAAATCCCAGTCGATCTTCGAATACCCCGACATGTGCCAGCTTCTTAACATACGACCCAAAGAGCTCTGTCAACATACGTGCTTGCGTAACACATCCAGCATCGAGAGGTTTTATAACAACATGTAATGCTTCTTTTGAAGGAATATTAAAGCGGGCTCTTTTATCCCTCACTTCAGTTATAATTTCTTTCATCGCAGGAATAAAAGTACTTTCTTGAAAATTAAATTTTATGTCTGGCCAATTCGCGTTCATAATTGTCTCGGGCATTTCTTCAGTGGAATAGTTCTTTAGCTGTTGCCAGATCTCTTCTGTTATAAACGGCATTATAGGATGCAATAAACGTAACATTGCATCAAGAACAAAGAAAAGAACCTTCTGAGTATCTTTCCTTTGTTCTTCATTTTCATTACCGTACAAAACGGGTTTCTGAAGTTCTAAATACCAATCACAAAAATCCCCCCAAATAAACCTTTGTAAAGCATGACACGCGTCATTGAATCGATATTTCAAAAGAGCGTTCTCAACATCTCGGGAAACTTTGCTTAATTCCTGCAATATCCATTGGTTAACAAGCGATAATTCATTTGCGGAAATCTTAAGTTTTGCAGAACCTTCTTTGAAGCCTTCTAAATTCATGAACGCGAAACGTGCCGCATTCCATATCTTATTAGTAAAATTGCGGCCGCCTTCAAAGCGCTGTTTCGAAAGATAGACATCCTGCCCCTGAGAGACAAGCGAAATAACGACGAACCTGAGTGCATCCGCACCGATCTCTTCGATGATCTCAAGCGGATCGATGATATTGCCGAGCGATTTTGACATCTTGCGTCCGGTCTCATCACGCACTGTTCCATGTAAATACACATCCTCAAAAGGAATATCTTTCATGCAATAGAGCCCTGCCATAATCATGCGCGCGACCCAAAAGAACAATATTTCAGGCGCAGTAACAAGGGTTGAGGTCGGATAGAACTTTTTTAGATCTTCCGTTTTTTCCGGCCACCCTAAGGTCGAGAACGGCCATAACCACGAAGAGAACCACGTATCAAGCACATCCTGATCCTGCCGAATATTCTTAGACTTGCAATGCTGACATTCTGTAGGGTCATCACGGGTAACGGTAAGCTTTTTACAGTCATCACAATACCACACCGGGATCTGATGCCCCCACCAGATCTGCCGCGAGATACACCAATCGCGGATATTGTTCATCCAGTTAAGATAGACTTTTGTCCACCTCTCCGGAAAGAATTTCACCTTTTCTTTCTCAGCGACCGCGATCGCTTTTTTAGCAAGCGGTTTCATTTTCACGAACCATTGTTTCGAATAATACGGCTCAACGATCGTATTGCAGCGATAACAATGCCCGACGGCATGAATGTGCTTTTTCTGCTCTATAAAGAGCCCCTGCTTATCAAGGTCTTCGATGATCTTCTTACGTGCCGCAAAACGGTCCATGCCGCGATACTGCCCGCCGTTCTCATTGATCACACCGCTCTCATCCATAACGCAGATCTCAGGCAAATTGTGGCGGCGGCCCATCTCAAAATCGTTCGAATCGTGTGCGGGCGTTACTTTGACAATACCGGTACCGAATTCCTTTGAAACGTATTCGTCTTCAATAACGGGGATTTCTCTCTGCATGAGTGGCAGGATGACCGTCTTGCCCTGAATATGGGCATAACGCTGATCGCTCGGATTGATCGCGACACCGGTATCCCCCAGCATCGTCTCGGGCCGTGTCGTCGCGACCACAACAAACTCTTTGGAACCTTTGATCGGATAGCGTATGTAATACAGCGCGCCTTCAAGCTCTTGATGTTCGGCTTCTTCATCGCTTAAGGCCGTGTGGCAACGGGGACACCAATTGATGATGTAATTGCCCTGATAAATAAGTCCGTCCTCATAGAGCTTCACGAACACTTCGCGCACTGCACGGGAAAGGCCTTCATCCATCGTAAAGCGCTCGCGTGACCAGTCGCATGATGAGCCGAGTTTGCGTAATTGCCGAACGATGGTAGAACCGTATTCTTCCCTCCACTGCCATACTTCCTTAACGAACGCCTCACGGCCAAGTTGATGACGGTCACGTTTTTGTTGGGCAAGTTTCTTCTCGACCACGTTCTGGGTCGCGATACCGGCATGATCAGTCCCGGGAACCCATAGCGTCTCGATCCCCTTCATGCGCTGCCAACGAATAAGAATATCCTGAATAGCATTATTAAGCGCGTGGCCCATATGCAAGATACCGGTCACATTCGGAGGAGGGATAACAATAACGTAGGGCTTACCTTTCTTACCACGCTTAAGCGGCTTGAAATAGCCCTTCTTCTCCCATAAAGGATACCAACGTTCCTCAACGTCTTTGGCTGAATATGTTTTCGATAATTCGTTCGGCATGATCAAAAATCCGTATAAAACAATTTAAATAGGACGTAGGGGCGTATCGCAATACGCCCCTACTTTCCCATAAGTTCAAATATTCTTACCCCTTCATCAACCTGTATTCTATCGCATCCACGATCGCCTGCCAGCTGGCTTCAATGATATTTTCCGAGACCCCGACCGTGGTCCAGGCGTATTTCTCGTCCTGGAATTGAACGAACACACGTACTTTCGCGGCAGTCCCTTCCTTGCCGTTGATGACACGGACGCTATAATCGATCAAGTGGATCTGTTCGAGGATCGGATAGAATTTGGTCAAGGCCTTCCTCAGCGCTCCGTCCAGTGCATTGACCGGGCCGTCACCATCCGCAGCAGTATGCTCTTCAACACCATTGACCTTAAGCGTGATCGTTGCCTCTGATACCATCTTATTATCTTCGCGTTTTTCATCGATCACGCGGAAACTTACCAGATCAAAAAAGCTTTTGTGTTTGCCCATGACCTTCTTCATGAGCAGTTCAAGCGACGCTTCAGCTGCTTCGAACTGATAGCCTTCATTTTCAAGATCCTGTATCTTCATCAGGATCTGCCGTGTTTCAGGTGTATTTTTATCGAGGTCGAACTCGAGTTCTTTGGCTTTGATCAATATGTTCGTTGCTCCGCTTAGCTCTGAGACAAGGAAGCGGCGATGGTTCCCGACAAGCGCAGGATCCAATATTTCATAGGTTGTTTTATTTTTGAGCATCGCATTCACGTGCACGCCTCCTTTGTGAGCAAATGCTGAGACACCCACGAAAGGTTGTGAATTTTGGAGCGGCAGATTACACACCTCGGCTACAAAACGGCTTAATTTCTGCAAATTTTTAAGTTTGCTTTTTGGTACGGTCTGCTTCTTATACTTAAATGTTAATATCGGTATGATCGAAACAAGGTTCGCATTCCCACAGCGCTCGCCAAAACCGTTGATCGTCCCCTGCACTTGCGTACACCCTTGGTCGACTGCGATCACGGAATTTGCGACTGCCATCCCCATGTCATTGTGGCAATGTATGCCCAATTGCACCGGCACCTCTTTTTTGACCGTTTCCATAATGGTCCATATATCATTTGGCGTGCTGCCGCCGTTGGTATCACACAGAACGACCGCGTCAGCACCGCCTCGTACGGCTTCACTGAGCGCCTTGAGCGCATATTCCGGATTTGCTTTATACCCGTCAAAGAAATGCTCCGCATCGAAGAAGACTTCCATTTTTTTGCTTTTCAAGTAATCGACCGATTCATATATCATGGTGAGGTTCTCTTTGAGCGAAACCTTGAACACCTCAGTAACATGCAGGTCCCAGCTTTTGCCGAATATAGTCGCGGTCTTGACCTTGGCATCGACAATGGCTTTTATGTTCGCGTCATCTTCGACTTTTATGTTTGCCCGTTTGGTCGAACCGAATGCCGCGACCGTCGCGTGATTCAGCTCTTCTTTGCGTATCGCTTCAAAAAAAGCCATGTCCTTCGGGTTAGACCCCGGCCATCCGCCTTCGATATAATGGATGCCGAACGCATCAAGTTGCTTGGCTATACGCACCTTTTCATGCGCGGAGAGAGAAACTCCCTCCGCTTGCGTACCATCGCGTAACGTTGTATCGTATAAGATCACTTTTTTCATGACGATTACCTCATCGTATAGACTCTCAATTATTCTAATTACTAATCGCTCTAATTTCTAAAAAAACCTAATACCATACAACCCTATCATTCACACGAAATAGTCCAACGTATTTAGAGCAATTAGAAATAAGGTTAATTAGAAATTGAGTTCTCTCTATTTTTTCTTCTTTTTTGCTTTTGAGCTTTTGCCGCCCAGACCGAACGCCCTATGCAACACCTGCATCGCTTTGGTCGCTTTATCCTTCTTGATCACACATGAGATCTTGATCTCCGATGTCGCGATCATATCAATATTGATCTTTTGCTTGGCCAATGCGCCGAACATGGTCGCTGCTACACCCGGATGGGACCGCATGCCCACGCCGACGACGCTGACCTTGGCAATATTTTCATCGATCGTCACACCTTTGGCTTTTACATCTTTGACGATCTTTTTGATCAATGACTGCGTCCGTTTGAATTCATCCTGATACACAGTAAAAGAAATGTCGGTCCTGTTCGTCTTAGTTTTATTCTGAATGATCACATCGACATTTATATTCTTCTCCGCCAGGTCCTTGAACAGCTTTGCCGCGATACCGGGCTTATCCGGCACCCCGAATAAGGTAACCTTCACTTCATTTTTTGCAACTGCCACACCGCTTACAACAACTTCTTCCATATCTTTTGCCTCCTTACAAATTATCGTACCCGGGTTCTTGTTCAGGCTACTTCTTACAACAATAGGAATACCATATTTTTTTGCGACTTCGATCGAGCGGCCCTGCATAACTTGCGCGCCGAGTGAAGCAAGTTCCAACATTTCATCATAACTTATTTTTTGGATCTTACGCGCTTCCTTAACGATCCGCGGATCTGTTGTATACACACCGTCAACGTCGGTATATATCTCACACGCCGCCGCCTTAAGCGTGCACGCGATCGCAACTGCGGTAAGGTCTGACCCGCCACGGCCAAGTGTAGTGATCTCTTGATCCTCGGTCTTGCCTTGGAAACCAGCAACGATAACAATGTTATCCTGGCGCAACGCTTCTATGAACCTTTTCGTACTGATGCTTTTTATCCGAGCGCGTGTGTGCGCTGAATCGGTAACGATCCCAACTTGCGCCCCGGTAAATGACATAGCCTTATACCCCAGCTCATGTATTGCCATAGCAAGTAAGGCTACCGAGACCTGTTCTCCGGTTGAAAGCAACATGTCCATCTCCCGATCAGGAGGACTACTCGTGATCTCTTTGGATAATGTAATGAGATCATCGGTCGTATCTCCCAAGGCCGAGACAACCACGACGACATGATACCCTTTGCGCTTGGTCTCCACGACCCTGCGTGCAACGTTCTTTATACGATCAGTATTCTTTACCGAACTGCCCCCGAATTTTTTAACTATGATCTTCATATGTTCTTCCGCTCCCACATCACTTTTGTATTAGAGTTCTCTTAGCTTTCATTACGAAAGTAGCCGCGGGTTTTAGCCCGCGCAACAAACTCTCTCACTGATGCAGTGTGAGAAGAATTCTTTTTCACACTGCATCAGTGGAATTGTTAAATACGACACAGGCTAAAGCCTGCGGCTACCAACAAAACGTTAAAAAACGTTTGAATCACTCTTTTCCTATCAACACATCCACGAGCTTGTGCCCTTCCTCAACCTTGAACGATGAAAGCTCTGCAACACTTTCACTATATGTAAGTATCTCATCTGCGATCACGTTCTTACCGTATAAAATGAACGGCACTGGGTCCATTGTGTGAGTACGCACGCTGATCGGTGTAGCATGATCAGGCACGACCAGAACACGCGTATCAGGATTCTTTTCGCAATACTTTCTGACTTGTCCGGCAATATGGTAATCAAAATTCTCGATCGCCTGGATCTTCGCCTTGATTTTCCCTTCATGCCCCGCCTCATCCGGCGCTTCAACATGTACGAACACGAAATCTTTTTTATCAAGTGACTCGACCGCATAGCGCCCTTTGGCATCATAATCCGTATCGAAATATCCTGTCGCTCCGGGCACATCGATCACATCCAAACCAATGACCTTACCGATCCCCTTGATCAGATCGACTGCAGATATGATCGAACCCTGGACACCGTTCTTCTCGGCGAAACTCTGCAAATCAGGCGTAATACCTTGCCCCCATAGCCAGATCATATTCGCCGGATTCTCTTTAAGATCAAGCCGAATGATATTTACTTCGTGATTCTGCATGATCGTCTTGGCCTTGAGCATAATCTCCCTGATCACGTCAGCTCCTTCACCGCTCGGGAAATACGACTGCACCGGTTTACCGAGAATATCGTGCGGCGGCACACATTTCGCACTGAGCTCTTCTAATCCTCTTTTGGTCTTAATAACACAAATGTGGCGATAACTCACTCCGGGATAAAAGCGCACATTATCGCTGCCGATCTTTTCATTGAGCAATTCGATCAGCACCGCCGCTTCTTCATTAGAAATATGCCCAGCGCTGTAATCAGCCATCTTCCCGTCAAATTCCGTGATCAGGTTACACCGGAACGCAACTTCCCCTTCTTTAAGTTCAATGCCCATGTTCGCGGCCTCAAGCGGCGCACGGCCGGTATAGAACTCGCGCGGATCATACCCGAGCAAAGAAAGGTTCGCTACATCAGACCCCGGCTTGCATCCTTGCGGGATCGTCTGTGCCATACCTACGCGTCCATGTTGCGCGAAATAGGTCATATTCGGTATCTTGCTCACTTCAAGCGGGGTTTTTCCATCCAGCTCTTTAAGCGGCCGATCTGCCATTCCGTCAGGTACTAAAATTATATACTTCATCTTGATATCTCCATTCTTTATTCAAACATTTTATCCAACAATGATCTTCTCGATCTTCTTTAAGTCAGCATCAATAACGATGACCTCATCATCAAAACTAAGTGCAAGATCAGGGTCTTTGAGGCCATGACCGGTAAGCGTACACGTTATCACTTCCCCACCTTTAAAATAGTTTCGCTTTGCAAGTTTGATCACTCCCGCAACACTTGCGGCAGAGGCAGGTTCACAAAAGATGCCTTCTTTCTCGGCCAAAAATCTATATGCCGCAACGATCTCATCGTCGGTCACGGCTTCTATAAGCCCTCCGGATTCATCACGTGCAGCTTCGGCCTGCTTCCAACTGGCAGGATTACCGATCTTGATCGCAGTTGCAAGCGTTTCCGGATGTTCGATCGGATGGCCATGCACGATCGGCGCAGCGCCCGCTGCCTGGAATCCGATCATTTTTGGCAGAGAATCGATCTTGCCTGCTTGTTTGTATTCCTTGAACCCTTTCCAATAGGCAGTAATATTACCGGCATTGCCGACCGGGATCGCATGATAATCCGGTGCGCACCCGAGCAGATCGCAGATCTCAAAGCTCGCGGTCTTCTGTCCTTCAATGCGATATGGATTAAGCGAATTGACCAATTGGATCGGATGTTTCTCGGTTATCTGTTTTACGATCTCAAGTGCCTGATCGAAATTCCCCTTGATCTGGATCACCTTCGCGCCATGACGGAAGGCTTGGCATAGTTTCCCTTTTGCGACATTACCTTCGGGAATGACCACGAAGCATTTAAGTCCCGCGCGTGAAGCATACGCGGCAGCAGATGCAGAGGTATTCCCTGTCGACGCGCAGATAACGGCTTTTTTACCTTCCTCGACCGCATTGGTAACCGCAAAGGTCATGCCGCGGTCCTTGAACGAGCCGGTCGGGTTGAGTCCCTCGAACTTAAAATACACCCGCAGGTCACACCCCACCCGTTCCGCCAAATGCTCAGACAAGATGAGCGGTGTATCCCCTTCATTAAGGGATACAATGCATTCGAGCGTTTTATCGGAGACGCACATAAATTCCTTATAGCGTTCGATTATGCCTATTCTGCGTGAGAGTATCTTTTTCATCATCCACCTATTCTTCGATACGTAATACCTGTGTTCTTTTCTTTATACACTTTAAACGATCTATCTGTTTGATCGCAGCGCGTAAATTCTTTTCGTACGCTTCATGCGTAAGCACGATGAGCGGCACCACCCGACCGGCTTTTCTCTCCCTTTGCATCACATCCGAAATACTGATACCCTGCTTCCCAAGCAAGCTCGATATCTGCGAAAGCACGCCCGGTTTATCGATCACCGAAAAGCGCAAATAATACCGCGATTCGATATCCACCAGTTTTTTGGCCGATATCGGCGCGAATGCCGGATACGGCAGTAACGGAGCGTTCGCACAACGAACTTTCGCCAGATCGATGATATCTGAGACCACCGCACTGGCAGTCGGCCGTGAACCAGCCCCTCGTCCGTAGAGCAACATATCGCCGGTCTCATCGCCATGTAAATAAATGGCATTGAACGAACCATTGACCGAGGCGAGAATGTGATCCTTCGGCAAAAGGGTCGGCTGCACCCTGATCTCGATCCCGCCTTTCGTTTGCTTTGCGATAGCGAGTAGCTTGATCACATACCCCACTTCATCCGCGAATTCTATGTCAGCTTCATCAATATGAGTAATGCCTTGGCAATATACTTCTTTAAGCGATACGCTCTTGCCGAATGCGATCTCGCTTAAGATCGTGATCTTATGCGCAGAATCTATGCCTTCGATGTCAAAGCTCGGATCAGCCTCGGCATATCCCTTGTGCTGTGCCAGTTTGAGCGCTTGTTTGAAATCCATCTTATCAATGCTCATGCGGGTCAGGATATAATTAGCTGTTCCGTTTATGATCGATAATATAGATGAAATATCATTGCTCACTAAACTTTCCCTCAGCGACTTGATGACCGGGATACCGCCGCCGACGCTGGCCTCGAAATAGATCTGCCGATCTGACCGCTTTGCTGCTGCAAAGACCTCTTTTCCGCATTCGGCCAACAACGCTTTATTCGCGGTCACCACATCTTTGCCGTTCTTGAACGCATCGAGGATCAGCTTCTTGGCAATACCCTTGCCGCCGATCAGCTCAACGATACAATCGATCTTCGGATCGTTGACAACCTGCCTAAGATCGCGTACCGCAATGCTGCGTGACAAATTAAGCGCGCGTCTTTTCTTGGCATCGTTATCACACGCGGCTACAAGGCGAATGCGCACACCGGCACGGTGTGCCAGCAAGGACGCTTTCTGCTTTAGTATCTTGTAGACGCCGCTTCCGACCGTACCTAATCCGACTATCGCCACATTAAAAGTCTTCATGTGTTCGTAACTCCATTTAGAGTAATATGTTATTATTTTACATAATATTGTGCAACTATATATATTAAACTATGAAATATACTATAAGGCCGGGAAAATTGCAAGAGGGTTATACACAGCTCAAAATGAGGGGCCATCAAGGCTTGCAACCGTCATACATGATCCAATCGAAACCCGCCCTTCATAAAAAAAGACCAGAAAATCTCTGGCCTTGCGATATACTCTGGAATATTTACCAGGGTCATTGACTATTTAATGTATTTTGTGAACGCACCCTCCCAATATATAAGAAATCCAATGATACCGACACAAAGCACGAAAAAGACCACTTGCATTATTTTTACGTGCTGCCGAAACCGTACGACCTTCTGCTGGGCCTCTGTTTTTTCCAACGCTGCGTTGCGCTTTTGCTCAAAATTCTCGCGCAATTCTTCGTTCCTTATCTGTTCTGCTTGCTCACGCGCTTTACGCTCGTCCATAACCTTTTTGTGTTGCTTACGCATCTGGATCGTTTCCGTAAGCTCGGCACTGTCGTTCATATCGAATGAAGAGATCGGATCATAAAACACGTCTTCCGATTCCAATCCTAGGCGTTCTTCATACGCCTGTATCCTCGCCCCTGCAAAAAGATCGTCTTCAGTGTGTTTTGCTTTTTCTTCGGTTAAATAGAACGCTTCACCGCTCCTGAAAATGCCAAGGATGATACATAAAAAAAAGAATATGCGCCAACACCTCATCTTCTCGCTCACTCTCTCCATTCAGTTATACGCCACACCTGATCGCTGGGCAATCCAAGCTGAATGAACCAATCAGCATTTGTTGTCATAAACCGGCTGTGCAATCGTAGATCATAAAATAAGTTCAGCGAATTGTCATAACATATCGCTTCATCTTTTGCCAATAACGCGCCAAATACTGTAAGGTTCTTGACTTCTCCGGCAATAGCATGATTCGTAAAAAGAACACCCTCGATGCTCCCTATATCATTGGTCGCGATATCACCAAAGCCTTCGATATCTTCAGGACAATACGCGAATTCAGTGATCGGAACACTGGTCTGGACATCAGACCACCCATAATTATCATCCATAATTCCGTCGCCGTCGAGGTCCTCATACTCCGCTTGGAATTCACCATCATTTTCATAATCATCGTCGGTACCAGGAATACCATCTTCACCAACATCTTCATCCCCTTTATTAAAAAGGACGGTATCTGCGGTCCATTCGCCGCCCGTCGTGGATGTATAATCACCTAGGATAATATTTTCCCGCGCCGCGTAACAAATAATATCTTCATCCATGTTATTTTCATACCACGTATCCATGGCTTCTTCATTCGGCAGAGCAGTCCCGGGACTGTTCTTATACGTTGTGTTATCCGCAACATAAATGTTACGACCTGAGTAGATCGTCCCATGTCCCATGATCTTTCCTTTTACAATAACATCACCACGAATAACAACAGGACCATATACTTCAATAGGATTTTGTACAGTGCCGATCAGTATGATGTTACCGCATTCGTCCCCGTCGTCGCCGAAAACTCCGTCAACAATAACCGTTCCGCCCACACTTATCGAGGCATTATTGGCAAGTGCCATTTCTTCATATTTTGTAAGATCGCTAAGATTAGGCATAGGTAATTCAGTGGAAAAAGGATGTTGATACGGGAACTCACCATCTTGTTCGTAACTTGCCGTACCACGTATGTCACCGTCATCCGTATCGATCTCTCCTGAGGCATAGATCTCGCCGTTAACGGTCGGATTTTCATCGAAATAAAAAGGCCCGTTAGACCGAATATCGCCGCGAGCCAGAATGCCGTTGCCATAAAAAGTACCGAGATTATTCATGAAATAGACATAATCAAAGATCGACGGCCCTGCATTTTCTTTGCTGATCGTTACAAAGATCGTTTTAGTCGCACTACGGACGAGTGCCGATGATTCCACAATAAATGAAGCAGCTTCCGGTTTTATCATGACATCAATTGCATTATCCCCTAAGAAATTATCTCCAACTTCGCCGACCGCATCCAATTTGAATCCTTCTATCGCATAATCGGCTGTCGGTAAATTATGTGCTTTATCCAGCTGATTGACCTCGTATAAAGCCCGTTGGATGCCTGCTTCTGCAAGGTATAAGGCCGCTGTTGAATCCACCACATGCTGAACATTTTTGATCTCATTGACCGACATGCTCATACTGATGCCTGCGATCATAGTACTCATAGCCACAAATACGACGACAAGCATGAGCGCCATACCGCGGTTGGATGATAGTAAACGAATATGAGTTCTTGTGAACAAATACATGCCGTACCTTTTTGAATGTATGTATTATAGTAATGTGTAGGATTAGTAATTAGCAGTCAATGTACTATAACTATAGCACATATTTATGGGTTTTAAAGGGGAACGGAAGAAATACCTAGAGCATAAAATGATTCGGATTGCATATAAGTCTTTTCCTGGCAACAAGTTAAGTTTTATAAGCAAGATCAGTTAGCAAGCGTCCGATCTCGTATAAACCATACCGTACCCACGCATACGACAAAAAACAGGATCTGCACTATCATAAGCTTCTTGCGTATGCTCTCTTGAATTTTTTGAGCAGCCGCTTGTTCGCGCACTACTCGTAGCCGCTCTTGAAACTCAGAAGATACATCCTTGGTGAACTCGATCTCGGTCTCTTTTTGGACCTTCATGTTCGCAACAATCTTCTTCTTCTCTCTTTTCATATCAATGATACTTTGTTCTATTTCATAATTCGAAGAACCCTCTTCCATTAAATCTAAAGGGTTATTATTAGGAACGAGACCGAGTTGCGATTCATACGAAGTTTTTTTCGAAGAATCAAAAATTGTATCACGCGGGTCTTCTGCCACACCACTTCCATCAGTGTATGCAGCCAATGCTAGTCCCGCACACACACTAACACATATAATGACCAATAAGCTCGCTATTGCTTTTTTGAACAACAACCTTCTATTCCCTCCACTCGAATATTTCCCAGTCTACAGCTACCGGAAATCCCAAATTAATGAACCAATCAAGGTTATCTTTATGCCATTTGCTATGGATCCTAAGATCATAGAACAAATTAAACGATCGGCTATAGACCATACCATCGTCCTTCCCGATCAAAGATCCGTACAAAACTAAATTTCCCACACGACCCGTAATCGCATGATTAGTGTAGAAGATCCCATCTAACTGTTGTAATCCGTTGCGCGCAATATCTCCGAAGTTAGATACGCCGGCAGGACAATTGTCAAAATCACTAATAGGTACACTCGTGTACACATCATCCCATGTATAAAAATCATCCATCACTCCGTCGCCGTCAAGGTCCTCATGCTCAGCATCGAATTCACCGTCATTCTCCCCTTCATCTTCGGTTCCCCATATACCGTCTACTCCTACATCTTCCGTCCCCATATCAAATAGATATGCATCTGCATCCCACGTACCACCGGTCGTAGAAGTATAGTCACCGAAAATGATATTCTCTTGTGCTGCATACCCCACAAGGTCCTTATCCTTGTTGACCTCATACCAAGTCTCTTCCGCATTTTCGTTCGGCTGAGAGGCACCAGGACTTACTGTATAACTAACTTCATCCGCTATATAAATATTCCTACCTGAATAGATCACACCCTGTCCCGTTATCTTGCCCTTTATCACAACATCTCCCGTGACCACAACAGGACCATTGATCTCGATCGGATCTTGAACCGTACCTACCAGAACGATATTTCCGGATTCGCTTGCATCATCACCATAAACACCATCAATAAGAACATTACCGCCAATGCTTACGGTAGAACCGTTCTCTATGGCAAGTTCTTCATATATAGAAAGATCTTGTAAGTTCGGCATCGGCAATGTACTTGAACTAGGGTGTTGATATGGAAAATCGCCATTTTCATCTTCCTGTCCTGCCCAACCTCTGATATCACCATCATTTGTTTCAACCTCATTAACAGCATAGATCTCACCATTAACCGTTGGGTTGAATTTGAAATCAAATCTTCCGTTTGAGCGCACATCGCCACGTGCCATTATACCGTTACCGTAAAACCAGCCCCAGTTGTTGATAAAATACACATAATCGAACACCCCAGACGGAAGTCCGGCAACCAAGGTCGCATAGATCGTCTTGGTCGCACTGCGTACCGATGCGCTGGCTTGCGCGTAATACACAAGCGTGCCGCTTCCGGGTGTTATGGTCACTTCAATATCATTATTACCCAAGAAATTCTCTCCTGCCGTACCCACTGCATCAAGTTTAAAGTCTTCGATCGTGATCTCCTCGTTCGGCAGGTTTTCTTCGTCGGTCAATTTTTTTAGTTCGCCCAACGCCCGTTGTATCCCTGCTTCCGCTAAATACAATGCTGCTGTAGAATCGACCTGATGCTGCGCATTGCGTGATTCGCTCACCGCAATCTGCAATGTGATCCCGCCCAAAATAGTCCCCAAGATAGCAAAGATAACTACGATCACGAGTGCGACCCCTTTTTCTGACTGTAATAGTTTCATGGCTATCACCACCCTTTACTTTCTTTATACGATTATTAATTCCTCCAAAACGTAGTTAAGGAAAAATCACTCCCTTGATATCCGTCATTGTCACTTGTATCCGGGTCCATAACGCGAAAATTTATATTCACCCTCCTGTCTCCTTCCCGCGCAAACACCGGGTCATCCCCTAATTCGACGACATTATTAAGTACCATGACTTCATCATTAGCGCTGCTTATATTGTCATCATAGGTTATCGCTTCATCAGCAATGGTAAATACGTACTCAGCTATCGGTCCATCGATCGTTGCGATCTGCATCGTTGATGTCGTGCTAGTATTAGAGACCGCGACACCGCTTGAATTGCGGATCGTACGGCCGACCTCATCGAGGAATGTGCGGCCACGTGCTTGGCAACTGACCTCACGGCTTGCATTAAGCCAATATTCCTGGAAAAGAAAATATGTTTGGCCGGTTGCTATCACAACGACCGCAAAGATCGCAATGGCCATCATAAGTTCGATCAATGAAAACCCATTTTCATTTTTTATGTTCATATCTTTACTCACTCGATTATGTTGTTATAGAGAACACAATCCAAATACTCAGAACATTCCGCATTGTTTTCTATCCATGTACACTGGATCATTATTTTTTTGGCGATCGTAACACCGGAATCCTCGACATCAATGATCGTCGTCGTAATACTGCAAGGAATATCATCGTCGAATGAATCAAGATCAGCGCCATTGTCCAAAACGATCGAATTATCAGTGTCCGTACCTTCGCTGGGTAAATTTACGAAGCTTATCTCACGCAACTCTTCCATCTTGGTCTGGCACGCCTTGATCGCGGCAACTTTACACTGTGATTTATTGACCAGCATCTTCATCTTCGGAAACGTGATCATAAGTGCCAAGAGCGTGGTCGCGAGGATCCCCAGTGAAAACATGACCTCAAGTAAGGTCAATCCTTTATGTGACTTAACATAGCGTATCATTTCGCCTCCCCTAGTAACTAGTACTATAATTCAACATGCATGCCATACGATTTTATTTTTAACTTATTATTATATAATGAGTTACGGAAAATGACCATAATGGCTTATTACTAATATGTTACAAATTTGACATAAAGTTAATATATTTACTAAACGTGCAGTCTTGTAAACGGTCTTTTTTGTAACTATTTCCGCCGCTTAATGTTCCTTACAATTTACAACATCTTCTCTAAACATATCGGCAAAACTTGTTATAATAACCACTGCTAAATGAGAATTGAAAAATTTAATTCCCGTATACAATAAAAAATTCCTATTTAAAGACACTATGGCCACTACTGACAATACCTATATCGCCTTTACTGTATTTGTGCCGGTCACGCATTCGCAGGATGTTGCCGAAGTATTGCGGACCTTAACAAACACCGAACCCGCGATTGTCTCAAAGCCGGGTCTTAAGGTGGATAAGGTGATCACCTATCTTCCGCTCGATGCAGATATTGAATCACTTAGGCTATCACTTAAAGACCTTTTTCCTTCTTCATATAGAATGCAAACAAAGACGATCGAAGAACGTGATTGGCGGGATAAATGGAAAGAACATTTTCATCCGTTCAAGATCACCAAACACATAAAGATCGTACCCAGTTGGCATGTTGCGAAGAAGCGTTCACGCTTTATTGAGATAACGCTTGATCCCGGATATGCCTTTGGTACTGGCCTGCATGAAACCACGCAATTCGTTGCGCGCATGATCGAACGTAAGCGTCGCCGCGCGCACACACTCCTCGATATCGGGTTCGGGTCCGGCATCCTCTCGATTGTTGCCGCAAAGCTGGACTACCGCGATATCTGTGCTATCGATAATGATGAAAATGCCATAACTGCTGCCATGGAAAATGCCAAAAAGAACTTTGTCCATGACATCATCACCTTCACCAGTGCTGACCTTGGCTCTTTCTCGACAAACAAGCAATATGATTTTATCGCAGCAAATCTCGATACGACGACCTTGTTCAATTTCAGCTTACTATTGATCAAAAAAATGCATAAGAGAAGTTACTTATGTATTAGCGGCATTACGCTTGAGAACCGCAAAGCAGTGCACAATCATTATAAAAAACAAGGGTTGCGCTGTATCAAGAAATATATTGGAAAAGAGTGGTGTGGGTTTTTATACAAAAAAAAGAAGAATGGCAAGATCTCCCGCCTTAATCCTCTCAAGAGACGAAAGAAAAGAAGATCAGTAGTGCACTGATAGCAAGGTCAAACCTTCGGGCGGCGCCGGTGGCGCTGCTTTCGTACGGTCTTTTGACCGAAGTATATTCCTAAAATCATCACTGGTCAGTTTTCCTTGGCCTACAAGGCATAATGTCCCCATGATATTCCTTACCATGTTGTAGAGAAACCCATCAGCAGTAAGCCGAATGGCCAATCGCGCACCATTAAAGTTCAACGTGGCTTTCTTGATCGTGCGCTCTGTATTTTTATCGCTTGGGATCTTGGATGCGAATGCACGGAAATCATGTTTGCCAACTACATGTTTCAGTGCTTTACGCATTGCTTTGACATTAAAATCATAGTTACAGCAATATGCATAGCGCTGTAACAACGGCGATCGTATACTCGCTAAAACAATGACATATTCATATGTTTTATCTTTTACGCTATACTGTGCGTGAAAATCGGAAGCGACTTTCTCAATCTTCTTTATCACGATATCGCGCGGAAGGTATGTATTTAACGCGGCGCGGATATTTCTGTTCTTGAGATCCGTGCTCACCTTAAAATTGATAACATGTCCCCGGGCGTGTACGCCACGGTCAGTACGTCCTGACGAAATGATCCGTATCTTCTCCCTGAACAACCTCTCAAGTGCATGCTCGATCTCGCCTTGGATGGTCTTTCCCTTGGCTTGTACTTGAAAACCTAAATAGTTCGTGCCGTCGTATTCGATGGTCAACTTATAGTTTTGCATAGTGTTATATAACATCTAAAAGTTTGGGGACACATAAATGTGTCCCCATTTTTCCCTTTATTGTCGTCCCCGCGAAAGCGGGGATCTACGTTCATAGATCCCGGCTCGTCGCTTCGCTCCGGCCGGGACGACACGTCTACAACAATTCAGCGATCTGGATCGCGTTCAGGGCCGCTCCTTTGCGCAAATTATCCGCAACGACCCAAAGATTAAGACCGTTCGCAATACTCTCATCTTCGCGAATACGTCCGACATACGTAGCATCCAACCCGCCCGCGTCCCACGGCATCGGATATTTATTCGTATGAACATCATCGATCACTTTGATCCCGGGAGCCTTTGACAAAAGCTCAATCGCCTTCTCGCGTGTGATCTTGCGCTCCGTCTCCACGTTCACCGACTCAGAATGCGCATAAAAGACAGGTACGCGCACACAGGTCGAGGTGACCTGGATCGAATCATCGCCCATGATCTTCTTGGTCTCGTGCACCATTTTCATCTCTTCCTTGGTGTAATAATTATCAAGGAACACATCAATGTGCGGTATAAGATTGAAAACGATCTGGTGCTGGAATTTCTCGACCACGAGATCATCGCCGTCGACGAACTGCTTGGCCTGATTGCATAATTCATTGATCGCGCTTTGTCCTGCGCCCGAAACCGACTGATAGGTCGATACGACCACCCGTTTGATTGTAGCGTAATCATGCAATGGTTTAAGCGCAACGACCATTTGAATGGTCGAACAATTCGGGTTCGCAATGATACCTTTGTGTTTTTTGATATCCTGCGGATTCACTTCCGGCACCACAAGCGGGACCTCAGGGTCCATGCGGAACTGACTGGTGTTGTCGATCACCACCGCACCAGCCTTGACAGCCGACGGTGCAAACTCCTTACTACGCCCGGCACCGGCCGAAAACAACGCTATTTCGATATTTTTGAATGCATCATGAGTAAGTTCGCGCACCGGGATCTCTTGGTCGCAAAATCTTACTTTTTTATTGATTGAACGCGATGAGGCAAGCGGCCGGATCTCGTTAACCGGGAAATTCCGCTCCTCTAAGAGACGCAACATACATGTCCCCACAGCACCCGTAGCGCCCACAACTGCAACATTGAACTTTCTTGCCATAATTATGCTCCTCTATACCTATTTAACCAAATGTTCACACACAAGATCGCCGACCTCTGTCGTCGAATAACCCATCTTACCAGCTGACAGGCTCTTGAGCTTTGTGCCCGTTACGGTCATGACTGACTTTTCGATCATATCGGCGGCCTTCGTCTCTCCCAACGTATCAAGCAGCATCCCTACGGCGCTGATAGCCGCCAATGGATTTATTACATTTTTTCCTGTATACTTTGGCGCAGACCCGCCGATCGGCTCGAACATGGAAACGCCTTCCGGATTTATGTTCCCGCCGGCTGCGATACCCATACCACCTTGGATCATTGCTCCGAGGTCAGTAATGATATCCCCGAACATATTGTCGGTCACGATCACATCGAACCATTCGGGATTTTTCACCATCCACATACACGTAGCATCGACATGCGCATAATCCCGCTTGATCGACGAATATTCTTTCTGGCCCATTTCATGAAAGGCCCGTTCCCATAAATGAAATGCGTATGTCAACACGTTCGTTTTGCCGCATAATGTCAACGTATTGGCTTTATTTCTTCGTTTCGTAAGTTCAAATGCATACCGCAGACAACGATCTACGCCTTTGCGTGTATTGATGCTTTCCTGTACAGCGACTTCATCCGGTGTTCCTTGTTTAAGCACACCGCCGGCACCGGCATAAAGACCTTCTGTATTCTCGCGAACAACGACAAAATCTATATCTTTTGGGCCTTTGTCCTTGAGCGGCGTTTCGACGCCAGGATATAATTTTACCGGGCGAAGGTTGATATATTGGTCTAACGCAAAACGCGCCTTAAGCAAAATCCCTTTCTCAAGGATGCCGGGCTGTACATCAGGATGTCCGATCGCGCCGAGAAAGATCGCGTCCTTCTTACGTAATTCATCTATAGCAAGATCAGGCAATGTTTCACCCGTTCTTTTATACCGCTCACCGCCGAAATCGAAGACTTCGGTCTCATATTTGAACTTGCATAGTTGTGCAACTGCTTCCAAGACCTTCAATCCTTCTCGCACAACTTCAGGGCCGGTACCATCTCCCGGCATTACGGCTATTTTGTACATGATCGCATGCTCCCTTCACTGAATTATTTAAATTGTTTTCTTTTCTGGACCCACGGCATAAGTCCGCCTTCACTGATAAGCTCTTTCATGAATTCCGGATATTTTTGCGCGTTATAAAATCGCCCTGTCGTGACATCCTGGATCGCACCTGTATCCAGATCAACTTCCACCTCATCGCCGCTTTTGATGTTCTCGGCCGCTTCCTTGCATTCAAGGATCGGTAAACCGATATTGATCGCATTACGGAAAAATATACGCGCAAACGTCGGCGCAATGATCAAAGATACCTTGGCTGCTTTAAGCGCGATCGGGGCGTGTTCACGGGAGGAACCGCATCCAAAATTTTTACCGGCGACAATAATATCTCCCGGGACCATCTTGCTCATAAAATCCTTGTCCGCATCTTCCATGCAATGTTTGGCCAATTCCTGCGGATCGCTCGTATTCAAATACCGTGCCGGAATGATCTCGTCGGTATTGATGTTCTCCCCAAAAACATGTACCCTGCCTTTTAATTTCATGCTTTTCTCCTCGTTTACACACGCGCAGACGTAAGCCTGCAGCTACCTTTTGCCTTACCTAACGATCTCTTCCGGATGGACAATGCTGCCCTTGACCGCACTTGCTGCACAGACCGCAGGTGAAGCAAGATATACTTCGCTTTCAGGATGTCCCATGCGGCCAATAAAATTGCGGTTGGTCGATGCGATCGCCCGTTCACCTTTGGCTAAAATACCCATATGTCCGCCTAAACATGGCCCGCACGTCGGCGTGGAAACCGCACATCCGGCATCGACGAATATCTCAAAAAGCCCTTCTTTAAGCGCCTGTTTATAGATCTGCTGTGTTGCCGGAAAAATGATCGTGCGAACACCTTTAGCAACTTTTTTGCCTTTAAAGATTTCAGCTGCGACTCGTAAATCCGTGATCCTGCCGTTCGTACATGAACCAATAACAACTTGATCGACCTTTACATCAGCAGCTTCGGTAACCGAATGCGTATTCTCCGGCAGATGCGGGAACGATACTTGAGGATCTAACGCACTGAGGTCGAATTCATATTTTTCACTGTACATCGCGTCATCATCCGACGTATACAATGTATACTCTTTTCCCTCGGGTAATCGCTCCTTCACATACGCCTCGGTCACTTCGTCAGGGTTAATGATGCCGCTCTTGCCGCCGGCCTCGATCGCCATATTGCAGATCGTAAGACGATCATCGATCCCCAGATTTTCGATCACCGATCCTGAAAACTCCATTGCTTTGTATAACGCTCCGTCAACGCCGATCTGGCCGATAATGAAAAGGATCACGTCCTTGCCGCACACCCATTTCTGTAATGTACCGTTCAAGGTAAAATCGATGCTCTCCGGAACTTTTAACCACACAAGCCCGGTCGCCATAGCTGCCGCAAGGTCAGTCGAGCCAACGCCTGTTGAAAACGCGCCGAGCGCCCCGTATGTACAGGTATGCGAATCTGCACCTATAACAAGATCCCCCGGCACAACGATACCTTGCTCCGGCAACAGTGCATGTTCGATCCCCATTGCGCCCACCTCAAAAAAATGCGTGATGTCCTGCGCATGTGCAAAATCACGCATGATCTTGCATTGTTCCGCTGACTTGATATCTTTATTCGGTGCGAAATGATCAGGCACTAAGGCAATTTTATCCTTATCAAAAACTTCGCGCGCGCCGATCTTCTTAAAACCATCTATAGCTATCGGTGCAGTAACGTCATTGGCCAGCGCAATATCAACCCGCGCCAAGATGAACTCACCCGGTGTAATGGCGTCTTTGTCCGTATGCGCGAGTAAAATTTTCTCTGTTATTGTATGTCCCATGCTGCTTGCTCTCCCCTCTTATCTTTCAAAAATACCGCATCCTCTACATGCTTTCTCTCAACATCGCTATTTCGTCACAATCCGGGAACTGTGGACAATTGATGCAATCGCTCCAGATCTTATGCGGCAGATCATGTTTATCGATCACCTTAAACCCAACTTTGCTGAAAAATGCTTGTTCATATGTCAATGAAAAGACCTTTTGTATCTTAAGCGAGGATGCCTCATCCATGCAGGCTTCGACCAAAGCCCGGCCGATCCCTCTGCCTTTGTAACGACTATCAACTGCAAGTGAACGTATCTCAGCCAAATTTTCCCATACAACCTGCAGGGAGCAACAGCCGATCAGGCGCCCTTGTTTGTTCTTACACACAAAAAAATTCCTGACATTCTCGTAAAGCCCGTGAAGCGGACGCGGCAATAATCGCTTTTTCGACGCATAGGTATTGATCAGTTTTTGAATGTCTTTAACGTCGTCGATCGTTGCTTTTTGGATCAGAAAATTGCGAGCTGTAAGGTCGTCCATTGTATTGATCCTGTTCATTGCTTCTCGACCTTAAGTCCTTCTTGGGGACTTGAGGCAACAGCGTAGTCTTTTTGCGGAATGCGTCCGGCACAGTATGCTTTGCGCCCGGCCGATACTGCTTCGCGCATCGCCTCGGCCATAAGCACCGGATCATCGGCACACGCGATCGCCGTATTCATTAACACGCCATCAACACCAAGCTCCATACATTTTGCGGCATCTGATGCTGTACCAACACCGGCATCAACGATCACGGGACACTTCACCGCTTCCTTTATGAACCGGATATTCAGTGAATTCTGGATACCGCGTCCCGAACCTATTGGAGATGCAAGGGGCATGACACACGCCACACCCAGGTCTTCCAGTCTCTTCGCCACGATCAGATCATCGCTCGTATATGGCATAACGGTGAAACCTTCCTTGAGCAAAACGGCTGTAGCCTCAAGAAGCGCATGCGTATCAGGCAAGAGGGTCTTTTGATCACCGATAACCTCTAGTTTTATAAGATCACCTAATCCCGCGGAACGCGCTAAGCGCGCGATGCGTATCGCATCTTTTGCAGTATATGCCCCTGCTGTATTCGGCAAGATCGTATAGTTGCCTTCCTTCAGATGATCAATGATCGTCTTCTCTTGCGGTGCATCGAGATTAACGCGCGCGATCGCGACCGTGACCATTTCGGCCCCGCTTGCTTTGAGCGCCGCAACCATCTCCTGATTGTTCCTATATTTTCCCGTACCCACGATCAAACGCGAAGCAAAGGTATAACTACCGATCACAAGTGTATCACTCATTATGCGAATCCTTTTTTTTGAACAGTATTTCTATAGAGGTCAATATATTTTCGAGCCGAGACTTTCCATGAAAAATCTGACTTTGCGCCATTCTCGATCACTTTGCGCCATAGTTTCTTATCTTTAAATACATTGATCGTCCGATCGATCGTGCTTAGCAAAGCTTCGCTCGTATAATCTGAAAAAACAAATCCGTTTCCTACGCCGGATGCGGGATTGAAATCGGTAATAGTATCCGCTAACCCTCCGGTCGCCCGCACCAGCGGAACGGTTCCGTAGCGTAATGCGATGAGTTGACCGAGGCCGCAAGGTTCGTAATGCGATGGCATTAAAAAGATATCTGCACCGGCGTAGATCCTTTTTGACATTTTGGGATCGAAAAGAATATTAATGCCGAACTTCCCGCTGTATTTTTTCCCCATTTTTTTAAAAAGGTCGTTGTACTTTGCAGTCCCTGTACCCAAAAGAACGAACTGCAGGTCCTTCTTGGCCAATTTTTCCATGATCGGCGCAAGTATATCGAGCCCTTTTTGATCAGCCAACCGTGTAATAATACCTATAAGAGGAATGTTCGGATCGACCTCAAGACCATTTTCCTTTTGCAGAATCCCTTTATTCGCGATCTTGCGATTGAAGTCACCCGGTTTGTAGTTTATGTTCAGGTCTTTATCGGTCTCCGGATTCCATTCAGCATTATCGATCCCGTTCAATATGCCGCACAGGTCGTCCTTCCTTTTTTGCAGAACTCCTTCTAACCCGCACCCATATTCTTCGGTTTGGATCTCTTCACTATAACGTTGGCTCACGGTTGTGATAACATCAGCATACACAAGCGCACCTTTCATATATGAGATCTTGCCGAAAAATTCCAATTTATCGATCGTAAAAAAATCCCACGAAAGCCCGGTAACTGGCAAGGTCTCTACATTGAACAAACCCTGATATGCTAAATTATGGATCGTGAAGACCGTCTTTGTGTCCTGAAAGAACGCAACATCTTTATACAATACTTTCGTGTATACCGGAATAAGCCCTGTTTGCCAATCATGGCAATGCAGGATATCGGGCGCAAAATCAATTTTTTTCAAAAGAACAAAACAACTTTTTTGGAAAAGGCTAAAGCGCTCGGGGCTGTCGGGATAATCACCCTCCGCTGTGCCATAGAGATCTTCTCGGTCAAAAAACTTCGGTACATCTACAAAAAGCACTTCAACATCATGCCGTGCCTGATATGAAAGCACTCTTACTTTATACGAATCATGCCCGAGCGGGATCGTAAAATTCTCGCATTTGTGCTCAAGCTTGAGATTCTTATCTTTGATCATCTTATAGAAAGGCAGGATGACCTTTACGGTATGCCCGAGTTGGGAAAGTTCAAAAGGCAACGAACCACATACATCCGCCAACCCACCCGTTTTTGCGAACGGGGCCATTTCTGAAGTAACAAAGACTATACGCATGGCAAAAATCCTTTCTCATCGCGCACTGCACGACGGCATCCCTGTCATTTCCGGCTGCATTAGGATAGTCGCAAAATGCTTAAGAAGTCACTCCCAATACGCAATTCGTCGAACCGAACTCATTCTGTCTCATCTCGACCGGCCGTTGATCGTTTGCCCATTGCCCATCGACCAAAAAACGATATTCATAAGTACCCGGTTTTAGTTTCACTGTCGTCTGCCACTTGCCATCCCTATTAGACTTCAGTTTGATCGGCTTTTTGTTCCAATCCGTAAAACTACCCGCAACTTTGACATCTTTCGCGCTCGGAGCAAAGAACGAAAATTCGATTTCTTTATACAATTCCTTGCTAATCGCAGCGCGCAGATCGGTGATCCTGCTTGCGGTTATTTTTTGGTCTTGATCCGTGTTTTTTCTGGGTCTGCCGACCGGTCTTCTTTCTTTCTTTTCCATAATGACACCTCCTAATGTCTTTATAATACTCAAAATTTTAGTAAACACAGTCCCACTTCCCTTTTAATATTTATTAGCATTAACCCTCTCTAATAAAATGAGTTAGGTGATATTTCGCCGTGTGAAAGCTGACTCGAAATCAAGAAAACAGAGTATATATCAAAGGATGGTAAAATGCAAGAATATATTAAATAGTATATAGTTATACGAAAATTAGGCGAGAGTATGAAAGTGCTTATAACTCAGGGTGATATGATTCAAATATAGGGGGCAAGTAATTATTTAGGATATCCTCTATCTCTTTACTTTTAAATGGCTTACTAATAAATTCCACCACACCCTTTTCTTCGGCGTGTTCAATAAGTTCAGTATATTTATCGTATGCTGTTATCATGATCGGTGTGGTAGGCCTGCTTTCCCTATTCATGTCATCAAGGAGCTGGATCCCGGAACCATCCGTGAGCCGAATGTCCAAAAATGCAATGGGAAAATACTTTTTCTGGATGATCTGATAGGCTTGAAAATAAGAGTTGGCAGGATAAATCGCAAGCGCCTCAGGATAAACGGATTCAATAATATGCATAAGATTGTTACGAATACCATCTTCGTCCTCAACGATGAGAAGCGGTATCTTGGGACTATGGATCTTAAAAACATACATGCATTGGCTGTACTCAAGCGAAGAACATGTGCCCAATTTTTTAAGCACTTCGAACTTTGCTCCTCCGGGATGTTTATTCAGTTTGTGCCACTGCTCACAAATCGCATAATTGGGGCATTTCATATCCATTCGTATTCGACTCCTTAATATTCGTTATAACCATAATATAAAAAATCACAAATTACAATTCTTGAATATTCAGAAAATTTACAAGGCTTTTTTATTGTAATTTAAAAATTGGGAATTGTTTGTTATTTATAATTTGGACATTAAGTACTCTTAAACCAATTTAATTCCACGAAACATGCCGACGTCCCTTTTGCGTTTCTTTCGGTTTGTGCGCCGGGACGAATGGTACTGTGTGAGTAATTTTTATCATGAAATCTTCTAAAACAATATATATATTGGGAACGATAAAAATCGTAAAAAGAGTCGAGCTTGACAATCCTCCGACCACTGTAATAGCAAGCGGTGACCAGAGATTCGATGATTCACTCCAACCAAGCGCCAAGGGTAAAAATCCAAGCACCGTTGACGCAGTTGTCATGAGGATCGGACGTAAACGATCCTGCCCGGACGTAATGATCGCACGTAAACGGCGCATTCCTTTATCACGAAGCGTATTCGCATGATCGACTAAAATGATCGCATTATTGACCACGATCCCCGCTAGCATGATCATTCCCAACAAGACCGGCTGGCTTAACGGTTTATCCGTGATCTGCAGCGAGATCCATACCCCGATCGAGGAAAGCGGTATCGAAAATAAAATTATGAATGGTTGAAAATATGACTGGAAAAGAGAAGCCAGTATCATAAAGATCAGAAAGATCGTAATGCAGATCGCTAAAGAAAGCTGAGTTTTTCCTTTGATCAAATTAGGATATTCTCCGCCGAATTTATAAAAATAATCCTTAGGATATTCGACCTCATCCAATAATTTCGTCAATTCTTTGGCCTTTGTCTCCAGTGCTCCTTCAAATATTTTGGCTTTAACAAAAACATAACGGAACTTATTGTACTTATCGACCGATGTTGGCCCGAAACTCGGCTCGAAACTTGCTATTTGTTCCAAAAAAACGCGTTCACCACGTTTAGAAGTAAGTACGAATTTCTTGAGGTCGTCAAGGGTCTTCCGGTCCTGTTCCTCCAGCCGTGTTATTGTTTCTACCTCATGTCCTTCGTGATGATATTTGGTCGGGCGCATACCGCGCATCTGCGCATGGACCGATTGCGCTATTTCATCGACCGTAAGGCCATACAAAGCCGCACGGCCTTTGTTGATCACCAAACTGTATTCCGGCCGTTTTCTCAGATCGGTCATAACAATATTGCCAATGCCTGATACCTGCTTGAATTTTTGCGAAACTTCATTGGCTAATTTTTCTAACATTTCATCTTCGATCCCAAAGATATTGACGACAAGTTGCTTAGAAGCATCGATGCTCACACCGTCATCGATTATCACCGCATAATCGTTGTGAACCTCCTTTGCAAACGCGTCCGCTTTTTCTTTCAGTTCTGCTGATATCTCTTTACGTGTACGAGACCGTAACTTTTCATCGATCAGACTGACATACAAACGTGGTTCATCTTTCTTGACCGTCGTTGAGATCGTTTCCACCTCACTATAGTCGACAAGTAAATTCTCTATGCCTTTCATGATGGTATCATTGGCATCAAGATTAGCACCCGGCGGCGGGATCACGATAACCGCAAATTCGTTCTCTGACATGCGGGATGGAATATCAAATGGTTTCTTGACCAATCCGAAAAGCGTAAGAAGGAATGCAACACCAACAACAAGAAAAACATTTATTCTATTCCTGAACGTAAAGATCAAAAATTTCGTATAAACCCGCTTGATGAATCCTATAGGTATCAAAGCGATCCTGTTCTTTTTTTCTACATCTTTGCGTGGCAAGATCGAACATAAGGTCGGCACGATGCTTAATGCTACGAACAAGGAAGCACATAACGATGCCGTTACCGTAAAGGCCAAGCCTTGATAAATCACTTTGATCTCTTTATCTATAAAGATGATCGGGAGGAAGACAACGATCGTCGTGATCGTTGATGCAAAGATAGCGATCCACATCTCTTCACTACCCGCAACAACCGCACGTTTAAAGGACATTTTCTTAGTTTGCACCCTTTGAAACACATTCTCGAGCACAACGATTGAGCTGTCGACCAAAATCCCTATGGCGAGGGTCAAGCCGCTCAAGGTCATAATATTGATACTGATATTAAGAAAACTCATTGCAATAAAAGTCGCGACCACTGAGATCGGCATCGAAATGCCGATAATAAACGTCGAACGAACATCATTGAGGAAAGCAAAAATGATCACCATCGCCAATATCGCCCCCATAAGCAATGCCCAAAAAACATCTTTTATGGCAAGGCGTATGAATTCACCGGCATTATTGATGATATTTGTGTAGATACCTTTCTTTTCATATTCCTTTGCAAATTCGTCGATCACCTTTTTAATATGGTCTGTGACCGTGATCGTGTTCGCAAGGCTCTCTTTCTTGATATACATGGAAACGTTTTGCGTTAAATTAAGCCGTGCATAATCTTGTGACTCCAAAAATGAATCGACAACACGTGCGATCTGTTTGAGGCGAATAATGGAGCCGTGAGAAGTAACTGCGACACCAATATTGGCGATATCCTCTACATTCATGAATTCCCCTATTGCGCGAATATGGAATTCCTTCTCTCCTTTCGCAATCCCGCCGGTCAGTACGTTCAGATTGTTAGCACCAAGTACTTCCATAATACGCTCAAAGGATATCTGGTATGCGTCGATCTTTTCTTTATCGATCTCGACTAAGATCTTACGCTCACGACCACCATAAATATCAACATTCGCCACACCCTGGACACGCATGACCTTGGATTTAAGTTCTTCTTCAATAATGATACGCACTTGTTCCGGCGTATAAAAATCAGATGTGAACGCGACAATAAATATCGGCGATTCACTTTCGTCATATTTAGCGATAACCGGCTTTTGGATCTCTCGCGGTAATTTGTTCTTTACCTTGGCGAATTTCTCGCGTACTTCCAAAGCGGCAAAATTCATGTCCGTACCGGTCTCGAAACTCATTGTCACACGGCTTTCCGATTCTTTGCTGCTTGAATAGATCGCTTTAACATTACTGACCGTACCACAGGCTTCCTCGATCGGTCGCGTCACGAGGTCTTCCACTTCACGCGGTGGCATACCTCCGCGCACGCTCGTAAGAATACTGATAATTCCACGACCTGAATTTTGATAGAGCTCTACATTGAGCTTGGTCAGTGAAATGATCCCCACCAACATGATCGCGCAAAATATCATTATGACCGTAACTGGTTTTTTAACTGAAAATTTCGGTATACCCATCGTTCTTTATTTCTCTCCTAGATATAGAATAGCGGTACGATACGTATAGGCTTACGCGGATGCTTCCTTCGCTGCAAAACTTTTTAAAAGAAAATTAAAAAAGATATACAGCAAGGGAATGACGAATAGGGTAAGAAATGTGGAGGTGATCAGCCCTCCCATAACGGCGATCGCCATGGGAGCTCGTAACTCTGCACCGTCTCCAAGACCGAGCGCTAACGGCAGCAAACCAAAGATCGAGGTAAGTGCGCTCATCATGATCGGCCTAAAACGGATAACACTTGCCTTTTCTGCCGCGGTCACTATCCCTTCTCCCGCTTCCCTGAGTATGTTGATGTATTCGATCAACACGATCCCATTATTGACAACAATACCGCCAAGCATGATCACGCCGAGCAGCACCACCGCACTTATAGAAGTGTTGGTTATAAAAAGTGCAGTAACAACACCAATTATCGAAAGTGGTACGGTGAACATAACGATGAAAGGCTGAAATAACGATTCGAATTGCGATGCCATGATCATGTAGATCAATATAATAGAGAGGATCAACGCAAACATGAATTTGCGATTAGATTCTTCGACTTCTGCGCTTTCACCAGCCATCTGCACTCTGAAATCGATCAACTCCTTGCCGATCTTGTCTACCTGTTGTTTGGCATTATCGATCACGTCCTTCTTGCTATACCCTTTTGCGATGTTTGCAAGCACAAGTACTGTACGTTCCTGATCAACACGTTTTATCTCACTGGGCCCTAACCCTTTTACGATCTTCGATACCTCACGTAATGGAATTACCGTATTAAGCAATGGCGAACGGATCAGCAAATTACCGACGCTCATAAAATCCTTTCTGTCTTCGGCTTGCAACTGAACTCTGATCTGTGTTTCCTGGCCAGCCTCCTTGAATTTTGTAGCGATCGCTCCGTCGAGCGCCATTTTTGCCGTAAGCGATATATCACTCACCGATATCGCGTATAACGCGGCTTTTTCTTTGTTGATCAAAACCTTTGTTTCCGGAAATGATTCACTACGGTCATCCTCAACGTCAACGACCCCCTTGATCGTACCGAGATTCTCTTTAACTTGATCAACCAAACGGTCCATCATGATCGGGTCGTATCCCTTGACCTGTACGACGATCGGTTTTCCTCCCGTAGCCAAGAATTGAAATTCACTCTCTTGCATTATGAATTGAATTTTCACCTTATCGTCTGCTACGCCCGACATCTTTGCGCGTAACTCGTCAATAACCTCCTGCGAAGATAGTTTGCGATCTTGTTTCAAATTGACCAAGATCTGCCCTTGATGCGGCCCCGTCAATGCCGCGCCCGCCGCGACGGTACCTCTTGCAGCTCCGATACTCACGGCTGTGCTTTCGACATCTGGATGCCCCAAAACTATATTTTCGACTTTATCGACCATATAATGGGTCACATCCAAGACCGTGCCGGTCGGATAATCAACACGAATTATGAATTGTCCTTGATCTATTCTAGGCAAGAGTTCGACCTCCATAAATTGCACAAGAAACATTGAGGCGAAAAAAACACCTGCCACGATCAATATGATAGTTGTCCCAAGAACCTTTCTCCGTGCCGGCGGTAGATTACTGAAGTGCGTTGCAACATCCTTACGCTTATCGACCTCTTCGGTCGAAAGTTTCTTCATTTTGATCCCGACCGCAAGGAGGGGAACAAGGGTGACCGCAACGATAAGCGACATTACCAAAGAAAAGATAACGGTCCACGAAAGCTCCTTGAATAATTGTCCGGATATCCCCGGTACGAACAATATAAGCGGCAAGAAAACTGCTATCGATGTAAGTGTTGAAGAAAATATAGCTGCAAAAACTTCATTGGTCCCTACTATCGCAGCAGCCTTAGGCCCAATACCCAGTTGCCGATACCTGAATATATTTTCAATAACAACGATCGCGTTATCGACCATCATCCCAACGCCGAGCGCTAATCCTCCGAGCGTCATCATGTTAATACTCAACCCCAGGCAAAACATTAAGAAAAATGTGCCCATGATCGAAAGTGGTATTGCGAGTGTAACTATTACGGCCGGGCGCAAATTACGCAGAAAGACCAATAAAATAAGGAATGCCAAAATGCCGCCTTGGACCGCGCTATCGCGGATCCCCCGGATCGCATTACGGATAAACGTGGAATGATCATAAATCACCTCAACGTTGACGTTCTTCGGTAATTCTTTGGCCCTCAGTTCAGCGATCTTCGCCAGCACACTCTCCACTACTTTGATGGTATTGTAGCCAGCCTGTTTTTGGATAGAAATCGATACGTTCTCTTTTCCGTTATAACGAGAAATGCTCGTTCGCTCCTTGATCGTGTCTTTAATGGTAGCTATGTCTTTAAGCAGAACAAGTCGTTTATCAGTCCTCCCCTTCATCTCTTTGACCCTTTGACTATCTGCCGATTCACGCGGCCCCTCATCTTGTTTCTCGACATATTCCCGGCGCTGCCCTTCCGCCTGAAAACGCGCGACATCATCAATTGAAACGACCACATAATTAAGTTCATCGACCGTCCTGAACTCGCCGACCGTCCTGATCAAATACTCATATAACCCTTTCTTGATCGTACCTGCCGGATAATTTACGTTCGCCTGAGAGATCGAATCCACAACCGAAAGGATAGATGTATTGGCTGCGGAGAGTCGTGCCTGATCGATCTCGACAATGATCTCACGTTCGAGCCCACCACTGATGGATGCGGATGCGACACCCTCTACCTTCTCAAGATTATCCTTGAGTGCACGCCGTGAGATCTCACGCAATTCCATTAGATCGTTTCCGCCGGTTACGCTAAGTATCAAAATCGGACGTTCGAGCGGATTGAATTTCACCACAAGAGGGTCATCTGATTCAACCGGCAAACGTTCTTTTATCAGGTCTATCTTCTCTCGTACCGCCAGTGCCGCAAAATCGATCTTAATGTCCCATTCGAACGCGATCGTTACAACGCTCATGCCTTCACGTGACCGTGAATAAATGTGCTTTAAGCCCGCTACCGAACCGATAGACTCTTCGATTGGGCGCGTGATCAACGTCTCGATCTCTTCTGGTGCAGCGTTTGCATAGTACGTAATGACACTTATTTGCGGGAATGTTATGGGTGGAAATAACTCCTGAGGAAGTTTCTGCCATGAAATAGATCCAAGCAACAAGATCCCAAGAAAAAACATTATAATAGTGACCGGACGTCGTACTGAAAAATCAGGTAAATTCATGTTTATTCAAATTCCAATGTTTGCTTTTCTATGATTTCGACTTTTGTTTCATCTTTTAAATTCGCGATCGAAGTGATCGCTATCGTCTGTCCAACGTCAACTCCCGATTCTACATGTGAATAATCGGTCCTTGTATAGGCAACTTTGACCTCAACTTTCTTCACGGTATTATTTTCGGGGTTTAGCACAAACACATACGATTTATCCTCTGCCTCATTAAGGATCGCTTCCGTAGGAACTACCAATGCATCTTTCTGCTTATAAAGGTCAACATTTATACGCGCGAACATACCTGGCAACAACCTGCCATCTTGATTATCTATTTTTACGGAAACAGTTGCTGTCCTGGAAACTCCGCCAACAACGGGAGCAATGGATTCAACAATACCTTTAAATATCTCATTCGGATACGCATCAACAAAGATATTGGCCTCAAGACCTGTCTTGATCTTACCCATATCCCGTTCAATAACACCAAATTCCGCTTTCACGAATTCCGTAAGGATGTGGGTCCCGATCAACGTATTGGCCGTGATGGTTTCTCCTTCTTCAACATATAACTCACCGATCATGCCGTCGGAAACCGCATACATATTCGATTTTTCAAGAACTGATTCATTCGCCTGTAATTCGAGCTTCGCCGCTTCAAGATCGTACGATGCTGATTCAAGTTCAAGGCGCACACGATCCATGGTCGTTTTGGGGATTGCGCCCATTTTAAAAAGCTTTTCGTGTTCTTCAACTTTTTGTTGTGCAATATCAACTGCGGTTTGTGTCTTATTCATCTGTGCCTCGACCCGTTTCATTCGCAGAATGATATCTTCTTCATCAAGGCTCATGAGCATAGCACCTTTTTCGTATTTCTCACCTTCTTTATAGTTCACCGCCTTGATCGTACCGGGGATAGGAAACGTTAATTTAAACTCCATGCCGCCTTTAATACTGCCAAGTGCATCCAGAACATCAACAAAATCATGGCGTACCACGTCCATGACCTTGATCGGGACTTTCTTATCACCGCCCTCTTCCTGTTGTTCCGCGGCTTCCTGTTTAAGCCGTTCTGATTCAGCTTTTTGCTTTCGCGGCTCAAAAACGAATTTATTCAAAAGTATGAATACGCCGATCGCCACCAGCATTAGGGTTACTAGTTTCCTCAATTTACCGCTTGTTACTTTTGACATATGTGCACCTACCTCTTTGTCTCTGTTTTAATAAAAAAGATCTTTAACTGACCTCTTTGGGTAATTTTTCAATATCGAAGAAATTACTAACGCCAATTGCTTTATTTAAACTCGCGCGTGCGATGAAATAATCGATCATGGCCTGGTACAACGTATTGCGCTCTTCGACCAGGTCGATCTCGGATTGCAAATATTCTGATATTTGGATCTCATTGATCTCGCTACGATGCTTGGCAAGCTCGACCAACTTTTCACGATATTCAATCTTTTTGAGGATAGATCGCATTTGTATTTTCGCCCTGTTGTAGTTGTAAAACGATTCTTTCACTTCACTTACCATATCCTTCTCCGAAAGCTGGAATTCAAGGATCGCCTCCTTAGTCGCGATCTCAGCCTCTTTGGTCGTCGAAAATTGCTCTAGCCCGTCAAGTAATCCTACGGCAAACGTATTGGTGATCGTCCGCGTTCCCTGACTATTGCCTTTATACGCACTTGGACTAGGCGGTGTTTGGGTATTATCATAGAAGTACCGCGCATTACTGCCAAAAAAATTCCAACTGCATTCTATTCCACCATGATAAAGGTCGTTCCAGCGTCGCGGAGCAACGTCAGCTTCTTGTGTACGATAATATGAACGATTACGCCCCAGCTCGAAGAACAATGAGACCTGCGGTAACCATTTTCCCTTCTCGACCTTTTCCGCGTACTTTTTTGCACGGACTTTATTCTCACCGATAACGAACTCAGGCCGGTTCTCATAGGCCATATTGATCAATTCGCTTATCTTTTTCTCATCGATCGTCTCTGATTTTGCGTGGCCATCGTTGTCTTGTTCCATAAGTTCATCCTTAACGCCCATGAGGTCAAAATAATTATCAAGCAAATACACATCAATGTTCACGTCAAGGTCGATATTCATCGCTTTCTGTATCTCAAGCATGGCCAACTCGATGTCCTCACGGCCTTGCTGCAGATTGTGGTTAAGCTGACTTTGCTGGGATTGAACATTAAGATGTTCTATCTCGGAGATCAAGTTCGCCGCGAATTTCTCTTCACTTAATGATAACGAGTAATTCGATTTCTCAAAAAGGTCTTCTCTATACGAAAGCATTGTTCTTGCTTTGGACAAATTAAAATATGCTGTTGAGACCTCAAGTGCAAGATCAGCAAATATCTTGTTGTACTCGGCCATCGCGGTCCTAAGATTCGCCTCTTCTTCCCGGACCTTGTTCCATAAACTACCGCCCTGGTAGATAGGCTGCCGGACGATCATCTTGACTTCGTCGGTTTCTTCACGCGTATCAGCTTCTTCTTTTACATTATATTCTTTATCTGAAATGACCCCTGATACTGCCGGGAAAAGATCGCGATAGGCCTTGCGGATCTTTCGCCGGTACATCAAGACCTTTTCTTTCGCTATTTCGATCGGCAAATGGTTCTCGGTCGCCTCCATGATGCATAATTTAAGGGTCTTAAAGGTTGGGGCGGCCTTGAGCACCTCATCACCTCTGATCTCGATCGTCGGTTGTTCTATTTCTTCACCGATTAAATAATTGACTGTTTTCTCAATTATAGAGTCACGATCGATCGATTCGACTTCTTTCATGAAATTATGAAAATCCCAGATCTCATAAGGCGCTTCGTCAATATATGAATCCAAATACGACATCTGATAATCATCATCGTTTATAGCGATATCTTTTGATGAAAGAAGTGGTTGTTTTGGTTGCTGACTATATTGTTGCGCGATCGCTGTTTCCATCTCTTGTGCGCGGGCATAGAGCTCTTTGGCCGGCACGACCTGCTGAAGTGGCTCTTGTGCCGGAGGCGGTTGCACAGGAGCTAAAACGACCGGTTGCGGTGGTGGCACCGACACAGCAGGAGTCGCTTTCGCAACAGGCCTCGGTACTTCATCCTGCTTTTTCTCTACGGGCTTTGCCGCGCTTTCTTGTGCAGGTGGGGTTTCATCGTACTCTTCTAA
This sequence comes from Candidatus Omnitrophota bacterium, assembly GCA_016928875.1. Lineage (GTDB taxonomy): Bacteria > Omnitrophota > Omnitrophia > JAHJGZ01 > JAFGJY01 > JAFGJY01. Next base: position 53,578 of record JAFGJY010000012.1, read on the forward strand.
GAAATAATCCTCGAAATACTTATCGAGATCATCATCGGCTGCATAAAGAGACATGCCGGAGAGCTGACTAATGAAACAAGTGAACGTTGAGATCGTAATATACGTGCGTCGTAGGCCTCGCATCATAGATTATGTTCTTTTCTTCAGGTCCGTTAAAGGAAGCCGATTTCGGTAATGAGAATCCAGTTCATACCAAAACTGGATATCCTCATCCGTATTCATCCAATTCAAAAAAACAAGTTCTTTGCCGTAAACATGATAAAAATCGACCACACCCTTTTCGATATCACGCAAAACACACCCATATTCGGCGATCTGTTTTAAGTCGGTCTCAAAAGATACGATCAAATTTTCCAGTGAGGATGCACGCCGAAGATATTCCTGGCCGGATTCGGTCTCAAAATTATTATTGTTCTCATCAAGCAGTTCCATGGTAAGCAAAGCATCATGCATTTTACTCATAGTGCTTTTTTTCTCGGCAAGTTCGATCAAGAGCGGCTTTAAGGTCGGAACCAGTGCATTGGCATCCTCGATACTAAAAACTTTATATTTCATAGGCAACTCCGTCGCTTATGTATTGATAAAGAACACCGTTCGGTCACAAAAATAGCTTGTGAGCATAACGATAGCCTCTTTAGTATATGTAAAGATATATTAGAGATTTATTCTAGATGAGCTATACCTAAATTGCAAACCTTTTCTACCTTCATTATCAAACTTCGGCATATACATATAAAAAATTTCATAACTTTAATCGAATAGAGTATTTCGAAGAATAGCTAAATATAGGAAGTTACAGATGGCAATGGTATATTTAATTTTTGCGTAAGGTAGTAAGAAGGGTTTTAAAATGAGTTGGAAGTGCCACAGAAAAATGGACTGATTTTCCTGTAGAAGGATGGATAAATCCGAGGCTCGTAGCATGAAGTGCCAAAAACCGTATATGGCTATTGTCCTCTATCCTGCGGCCTTTAAACTTCTTAAGATATATTTTTTCCCCGCAAACCGGATGGCCGATTTCAGCCAAATGTATCCTGATCTGATGGGTTCTGCCAGTCTCAAGACGGCATTCAACCAAGGTAAAACCAGCTAAATGCTCCAAAGCCTTGACATGGGTAATGGCTTCTTTGCCTGCTTGTTTTCTAGAACTTCCGCGGAGACCATCACCACGGTCGTGGGCGATCCAGGTACGTATCGTACGCGATGCGAGTTCTCCGATCACAAGTGCGCGATATGTGCGCTCGATCGTATGCGCACGAAATTGCTTGCCTAATGAAGAGGCCGCTTTATCGGTCCGGGCAAATACTAATAACCCGCTCGTTTCCTTATCAAGGCGATGTACAGCTTTCACCGGGATGGATGTGCCTGAACGTCGTTTCCTTCCTTCGCGGCGCTCGATGAGCTTGGGCAACAATTGCGCAAGCGTATCCGGCAAGAACTTTGCCTTAACCCCGTATTCTCGTGTTTCATCCGGATGCCTGATGGTCGTTAAACCTGCCGGTTTATTGACCACAACAACATGATCATCAATATATACGATCTCGATAGCACCGCGTGCGCCGTGTGGTCTCTCCTTGCGCGGATCGGTTTGGCCTTGTTGGCTCCGGGCAAGATCGATCGTTACGGTTTCTGTACCGTGTAAACGATGATCGTTCTTCATAACATACTTTGAAACAACTTTCACACAACCATCCTGTATCAGGTCCTTGACCTGCGACCACGATCTCCCGGGCATCATGTTCTTAAGAAAATGAGAAAGTGTTTTTTCTTTAAATCGAGGCTCGACTGTAAATGTTTCTTTTTTATCTTTTTCCATCATCGTACCAATAAAAAACGAACGGCCGTGCCGTTCGTCTCCCTGTTTGCCATACCTATTATTGTTGACGTTTCGTCTTCATGATTAATCTATCGTTTTCTCGCTAAGTTCATACAATGTTACGAGAGCCTTTACCTCCGCCGGTACTTTAACAGTCTGTTTCTTATCATCGATGAAGACATGTGTTGTATACCCCCACGCCAAGATCTGATCTTTCTTTTCATTTAAAACCTGATACGAAAATTTCATCGAGAACATTTTGCATTGTGTCACAGCAACCCGGATGAAGATCCTCTCATCATACGATGTCGATGTATTATATTTGCAATACGCATCCGCGACCGGAAGATAGATCTTTTGTTTTTCTAATTCTGTATACGGCAATCCCAGGTGCCGGAAAAGTTCGGAACGGGAAGCTTCGAACCACACGAAATAATTCGCGTAATAACTGAACCCCATGCAATCGGTTTCACCATACCGAACTCGGATCTCACAATCAAAAAAACGTTTCTCAGTAGCGTTCTCTACCATGGTATGTCCCTCATACACAATGCCCCAAGAGCTATTCCAGCACCATCTGCTATAAAATCCAACAGTGACGCCTCGCGTAATGTAATGAACATTTGATGAAATTCGTCTGAAGCAGCATAAAGAAGTGACAGTACTATGCCCCACAGAACGTAATGTACTGCAAAAGGTCTGTGCGGTACATTTCGTAAAACGCGAAAAAACAAGAATGGCAAAGGGAAATATTCAAGAAAATGTATCACTTTATCGCTTATAGGTAGCTCAACACCTTGCGTCGGTTCGGATAGATGCGAAAAATAAAATATCACGCCGAGATACCCGATAAGCGGCATCCAATACCAAATAATATTCTTTAATCCTTGCTTGCCGGACAATTCTTGCTCTCTTTGCACGTTGCACAGCCCCCGGTGTTTCCTGTAGCAGGAGCATCTGCAGCTGCTTTTTGCTTATAGCCTTCACTGCGATAATCCGTTTGATAAAATCCGGAACCTTTGAAAATTATGCCGGATCCGGAGCCGATAAGGCGTCGCAATTTCAGTTTTGCGCATTGTGGACACTTTTGTAACGGCTGCGCCGTGATCGGCTGGAACGCATCGAACGTATGTCCGCACGCTTGACATTCATATGCATATGTTGGCACGTATATATCCTCCGCTATTTGAACGATTCTTTTACTTTGTTGAAAAAAGTCTTACTGTCAGTAACATTTTCCCCGCGAATACGGGCAAGTTCCTCAAAAAGCTTACGCTCGGCACCGGAAAGATTGGTAGGAATTTTGACGAATATCTTTACCAACTCATCACCTCGGCCATATCCATGTATGTTGGGAAATCCCTTGCCGCGCAGACGAAAGGTCTTGCCTGTCTGGGTACCGGCAGGTATTTTTAGCTTCACCTTACCCTCTAATGTCGGTACCTCTACCTGCGCACCTAATGCTGCTTGTGTGATAGATACCTCGAGTTCATACAGCACATCATCACCATGCCGCGTAAAATGCTCATGATCTCTCACATATAATTGTACGTATAGATTGCCACGTGGACCGCCGTTATGTCCTGCTTCACCTTCACCTGCGATCTTGAGCCGTGAGCCGTTATCAACACCCGCCGGGATCTTTAAATGGATCTTACGTGTATGTTTTACGCGTCCCGAACCGCCACATGCATGACAGGGTTTCGTGATTATCGTGCCTTCGCCTTGACAACGCGCACATGTTCGCGCAATACTGAAAAAACCTTGCGCTACGCGTAATTGCCCCGCACCGCCGCACTCGGGACAGGTTTGTTTGCTCGTGCCCTTTTCCGCACCTGA
>JAFGJY010000110.1 GCA_016928875.1 Candidatus Omnitrophota bacterium
CCGCCAAATGCGATCTCAGTTGTAAATACGGTAAAATGTTCGGGATCGTGGGTCGAAAAGGGACGCGACATAACATCGGTAAAACGTAAATAGTCGATCTTTTCCGCCGGCATCTCAAGCAGCAAGGTCATGAAGAAATTGACAAGATCCAGATTGAAGAAAAGTTGCGGCAGGTCCTCTTCACGTGGCAGTTGCGTCTCGTATTCTTGCAAACCATACTCATCCGGAAAGGCGATCGAGAGGATCTTCGCCTTCTCTTCAAGTGACCGCTTTAACGCAAACAGTGACTCTTTAAAATCCAGAGCAGAACCCAGAAGTTCTTCTTTTTGACGCACTATGGCAGGCGCTGTGCACAACGCTCTGACTTTGGGGTATATTTCTTTAAGCGTGTTCATTTGCTTAGAGAGATAGAACAATTTCATCTCCGACGGAGGGTTTAACTTGTGCCCTTTCGGTTCATAAATGATCAACTTATTTGCGGTTTCTGAAAATGTGTTCTCAAGCATAAGCCCTTGAACAAAAATAAAGAATGGTATACAGAGCAACGCCAGGGCGAACCACAGGATCACAAAAGTGATCTTGTAAAAACGCTTATCGATCTCTTTTAATGTTGCTAATTGTTCCAGCATATCATTCCTCGTCGTGTATCTCAGGATTTCCGTTCACATCGCACACCAAATGCGCACTGATGGTGAATGTTTTTTTAGCTTTACCCTGTGTCGATGCGGCGGTCAGAATATTAGCTTCCTGGATCTTGACCTTCTCGAACAATGGTTCTTTTTCCAAAGCGGCCGTCAGGTAGCTTACATCAGAAAGTGTATCGGTCGAAAAGCCGCCGATAAGCACGCTTCCTTCTTTTGAGAAATCAATGGCATTAAGCCACATTGTATCGGGCAAGGTGCGCTCAATGACCTTAATGGCATTGAGGATCAGGGTCTTTTTTTGCATGTTGGCTTGAATGATCTTATAGCGTTTTGCGTAAAGTTGTAATTCATCCTGGATGTCTTTTTCATAATGAGCGCACTGCTCGTAATATTTGATCTTATTGTTCAGTTGCGAGATCTGCTCTTGGCGGATAGCGTTCTTCATCCCGAAGATGAACGAAAAAAATATGATGATGAACACATATAAGACAAGAAATGAAAAAAAAGTTTGCCGAAAGTCCTTAAGTAAACGCTTGTTTTTTTCAGCCTGCGGAAGCAAATTTATCTTTAACGCTTTTTTATTAAGTTCAGTTAATCCCCAGCCAAGCGCCGCACCGAAATAATGTTGTTCCTGAGCGAATTTTTGTTGTAAGTGAGGTGCGAGCGAGACCGCAGCGCGCCAATCTGCTTTTTCGACCGGCAACGCGAGACGCTCAGAAAATAGAGGAACGAGGCCCTTAATGGCCGAGGTCCCTCCTGTCAGCACGATCTTATCGATCGCAACATCTTTTACGGTCGACATATAAAAGGATATAGAGCGCAATATTTCATTGATAAGGTCATTAATAAATTCCTTAGTTATTTCGGTTGCCGTACTTACCTTGCTGCTTTCTGAGAGGAGAGGTGACGGAGCAGTGTCTCCACCATGAGCCAACGAGACTTGTTGTTTCAATTTTTCCGCAGCCTTTAGATCAAGATTGAGCTTGGTCATGATCTGTTTGGTCAGCTTGGCCCCCCCGGTAAGAAGGTTGCGGCCCCACGTGCGGGTTTTTTCCATGAATACCAAGCTTGAGACTTCATCGCCAAGATCGATAAGAAGAACATTTTTTGCGCCAAGATCACAGTGGCAGAGCAAATTGTAGTAAGATATGTGGCAAATACCGAATGTTTTGATCGCAATGCCAAGATCTTTAAATATCGTAGAGAGGATTTCGATCTCATTATTACGAATGGCGGCAATGAGGACGCTCAGGTCGCTCGTATGAGCCAAAGGAATGGTCGTATATGCCCAGGTGACCTCATCGATGATGAACGGTATCTGCTGCTCGACCTCGAAACGGATTATTTGGTTCAATTTGGAGCGGGCAATATTCGGCAATGTTACGAACCGCGTGAAGATAGTATTGTTAGAAAGGACCAATGAAACAGGACTGTGGGCCAATTGCGGCTCATCCGAGAAAAGGTCTTTTAAGATCGCGGTCAAGTGCTCGGTTTTAGTACGTGATCCTGCTTCATCGTGAGCCGTGAGCTTAAGAGGGACAATGCGGGTGGAGAGCACACAACATGTCTTGCCTCGGCGTTCAAGCCCAAGCAACTTGAGCGAGTAGTTCCCTATGTCTATGACATATATCCGACCGTTATTTTTCACTTATACCCTCTTCTTCGCTTTGTTCCTGTAATCCGATGATCCGTTGCCGCAAGAAATCATCGTCCTCTATTTGTAAGAGAGAGGAGAGTACAGCATGTATCGTTTCTGGATAACGCTCCCGGCAATCGCGCAGTAGATCAAGAAGCAACAAGCGTCCGTACGTATTGACAGACATGTATTCTTTTGTGAACGAGACCTCGTTTATTACATTCTTTTCGGCGAGCAACAGTTCTGCCTCAAGGCGTGTAATATTTTGCTTAATTGTGGAGAGCTTACTATAGATTGTATCAAGCCCGCCAAAATCTTCAAGCTTTACTAAATATTTAAATGCTGTATAAGCGACCGAGCTATGTGTTTCTTCCAGGGCAAGCGAAAAGACCGGGATGTATTTTTCTTTGTATTCAACCAGATCGTGCAATAAAAGGACTTTATTTGCAGAGGTGCATTGGCCGAAAATAACAGCCATTTCGTTAGCGTCAAAAGCCATACCGCATTTAAGGAGACTTCGTAATGCTGCAAGCGTGATGTGGCTTTCTTGCGATTCGAGGTATGGCTGTACAATCGAGATCGCCTCCGGTGAGCGGGTATTACCGAGAGCGTTCAGTGCAGTGATCTTCTCAATGTCCGTTGATGCATCATTCGTGATCACGCTTTTTAAATATTCGAGTCCGTATGGGTCCCCGATCTTAAACAGGGTCTCGGCAATATAACAACGGAACGGGATGCGGTCATCGTTCAGATAAAGGCGTAGCCCACTAGTAAGCAGCTGATGCTTTTCACCGCGTTCGTTGATCTCTTTGGTGACGGCATAGATAGCGGGCAGGTCTTTAGCCGTCAATTTTTTGTTGAAATTACGGAGCTCTTGGCTACTGAGCGCTGCTTCAGTGATCGAGCTCAATAACATGGTCAGCGCACCAAGGCAGATCAAGAAGATTATTGTTGTTTTACGACTCTTGCACATAATAGGTCAAAGTCTCCGGTAAATAGGTTATGGTCGCATCTTCGAATACCGGGATATCCGGGGCCCTGGCATTGTTCGGGCTCACATCGGTAACTCCCATGTTCAAATAAACGCGCATATAATTATTGGGCGCTCGAATGGCACCTTGAGCATTTCGGATCGGACCTCCGTTGCCTCCCTCGTTTGGCGAGAAGAAGACAGTGCTGGGATAACTAGCGTTCTCTGCCGGAGGGTTTCCCGCAGCACATAAAAGCGCAACCGTAAGCCGCGGGCCACTGGTTGCGTTGTAATTTATCGTTTCAGTCCACGCGAATGTTCCCCACAAAATATTATTGTTAGAGGCGTTTATTACACCAGGGCTGAACGCAGCGGTCGTATATTCCCCTACAGTGCCGATGATCCTCAGATCATCCCACGCTGGATGCGACGCTTTGCCGTACAATGATATGGATCCGTTCTGGTGCGGCAGGAAAGAGCTTTCGTTCAACATGGTAACGTAACTGTAGTTTGATCGGCCGGCATATGTCGCTTGCAAAAGCGCGTTGTCGCCTTTTGTTATGATCCTATATGTTTTATCGCGCAAAGGCGTCGTTTGCGAGGCAACGGAGAAAGCACTGATCCGTTGGGATCCTTCCCAATACCACGGTATATTCCAAGGATTTGAGCGTACCAGGTAAATGCTGTTAAGCCTATTTGTATAATTGGGCGCCAGGAGATGTTCAAACAAGGGTGGTTGCGGATCATTGGCGAATGCGAAAGGTTCGTGAGATGCGTCGATGATCTGGGGTTCGGTCGGCGGCGGTAAAAATGCGGCAGGCGGATATAACGCAATAACGTTTCGTATGGCCTGAAGGAAATTTAATACCTCTCCATTTCCGTCCATGTCATATGGCGCGTAATCGGTTTCATAGCCGTAAAAGTTCCCAATTGTCGAGAGGGCCGCAAGACAGCACCGCCTAAACGGATCCCGCGACTCATCATATCGCCACGTAATATATCCGACGTCTCGATAATCACGACCGGGAAAATCAGTACCGCTGATGCCTGGTGCGATGCCGATATGGCTTGCGACCGTGCGCGGGCCGTCGGAGTTAAATACTCTTAAATACATATCATATCCCCATCTGCGATAAGTATTTATAATTGTTGAGGCAGGGTCCCAGCGAGAATAGAATGACCCTAATCGAAAGGCGACAAAATCATCGTCATTGCCTTCGGTTTGCGCGAACGGCGATGGAATAGGTATGCCGTTGTAAATAAAAACATCGTCCATCGGATTGTCATCAAAATCGTGCCAGAGCTCATTGTCATTGACATCGAGCGCAGGCGCCGTTGACGTTGCGGAATTCCAGAATGGCGTAGTGCCGACATCGACCATATGATCGATCGCCGGGTCCGTCAAGCGATTGGTGAGCCAGATGAGATTACTTTCCTCCGGGCTTTCATCAAAATTATCCCAAAAACCAAGCTTAATGCTTCCCGGTATGACAGTATAATTATTCCGATAAACATACCCAAGATCATCATTGGGCTCGATCGGTGTGGAATCGTACCACGTTGTGTTCCTGAACCCCGGTTTTAAATAGTTACCGACATACGATTGAAGGTCCGTAGGATTATTATACGATGTATCAAGGATATTTGGTGCCCCATCCCCATCGTCATCAGTAATAGTACTTTGCAGCCCGCTGGGACGGCCGATCAGATCGTCACGCGTCGAGAGGCGGAATACATCATATATCTTACTAACGATCTTGAGTTCGCGCGATGCAACCGCGGTGCCGAACGGATTGGTGACCGTACCGAGTGAGCGGATCTCAAAATATCCTTCTGAGGCAAAGCAAAGATCGGTCGTGCGTGCAGCGTCTTTCGGACGGTTCGGATTTACCGCGCGTTTTACGATAGCACTATCACTGCTCGGATTGGAAAAAACGACATTTTGTATGCTATTTATGAATGTATCGAATTCATTCCACGATGAGAACGGATTGGTCGCGGTCCGGTCGCGGATACGACGTGAAAGTTCATCAGCTTCCGTGTTGGATATTGCAGCATCAAGACCGCGGAAGAGTGCCCGCAAGACTTCATAATCAGCGGTATTGACGTTAATAGGCGCTCGCATTTCCCCGTCAGCCGGATTATTCGAAATGCTGGCAAAACGGTTTTGACCGGGCATGGTTTTTATTAATTTTGCATCTACAAAAGCATGGGTGGTCAAATAGGGAGCAATCGCAGTGTATTTTGTTTCATTGATAAATCGTTTTATATCAGAAACCCTTTTGTAACCGGTCGAAGGCCGGGATGCAATAATGGTCGTTACCTCTCCTGCAGTGAGGGTTCCATTGCGTAAGTTAAGCAATAGGGCGCTCAGCCCGACCGTATCAGGCGTATTAAGGTTGATCAGGCTTGCGGTGTCGATAATGCGCAGTTTGATCGCGTTGCGGGCAGAAACTTCTTCAGTAAAACGGGGATTCGTGCTGTACAACCCTGCAAAAGAGGGATTGGTCGCATTGATAAGGTCGACGTTGATATCAGAACCATAATTAAAATACCAGGCTTCGTTCTTCGCATCGTATGCATTAATGCCCGTTCCGGCACATGCCGCGTGTCCGGATTGTGCATGGAACTTCAGTTCGTAAAGGGCGCGATGAAGGCCTGCTTTCGCAAGACAACATGCTTTTGACGAGTTCTTAAAATTATTTGCTTGTATAAGCGCGGCACGTGTTTTTGACGTTAAGAACGCAGCGAACGTAGCGATCATGACCAGCAACGATAATGCCAGTACAAGTGCTATGCCCCGTTCGTTCTTACAGTGTTTCATCATATGCTACCTATCTGCTCTCAATAGTGAATAACCGCGTAAAGTTTTCCTGAATGTCTGGATATAGAGGATCGATGATGGTCAATGAGATGGCTATTGCTTTCGGCATTTCAGACCGAGCAGCATCGATCGGCGCAATGCTTGGCCACGTGGTGCGTGAGGTCGTAAGGTGTAAACCCGAAAAATGGCCGCTGTAATATGTGATGGAAAAGGCGGCGATGCTCTCTCCTATTATATCGATATTCGTAAAATCAATGGGCAAGGTCGATGAATCGGTAATGGTTGAATGACGCTCCAATGTATGCGCATCGGGATTATAAAAATAACGGATGCCGAGCGTATCGTGTGTCGTTGGGTCGATCGTAATAAAACGGCAACGGTCAACATTGCCCTGAAAAAGTTCTGACGGTGTCCCCCCGACAATGCTAGGGACCACGGAAGAAAGATCGGATTCGATCAGCGTAAAAATGTTTCGCACTTCTTTATAAGGGAAAAGCCCGCGGTCATGATGGCGATATATACCCATTCCCGCGGTAAAGATCGTAGAAAGCGCCACCAAGAGGATCACCAGCAGAGCGAGTGATACAACGAGCTCAAATAATGAAAATGCGCGTTGGGCAAACATTTTTTGTGCAAACATAGGCTCTATCCATGTAACGGATTTGAAATATATGTTGAAAATATCTCAGTTTTGTATTTATTGGATTTCATTGCGTAACGGACATTGACGTCAATTCGTTTCAAGACTGACGAGTTATTCAGTGGGTTTTGTCCGATCGTTCGTATCGTGACCGTACTGGTCAGAAATTTGTTTCTGACTGCCGGGTTTGCGATAAGATGTTGCAGATCGGCATCGGTGATCGCGTGTGTGCCGACCGGCAGATTATTGAACCCGAGGGCGGTGAGTTCATCGATCTTGCTATGGCCGACAAGGGTCATACGTGTTGTGATCTTTGAGAGATCGGCCATCCGATAAGATGCCGGGAAAAGGGAAAAGATCCCGATGATCCCGACAAAGAGCACCGAGATCGCGATGACGATCTCGATCAAGCTAAAACCATTGTATGTTTTATGCGTTCTTTTCATGAAGATCCCTTAGGTGATCGATACTTTACCGGTCCTGCGATTGACGACAATGGTCTTTACATGTGATTGCGATCCGCGCAGCGTGATCGTCGGATCTGTAGTGCCGGTCGGGAGCGTAACGCTACCGGTCACACCGAAGCCGATCTCTGCCGGCGCGCCCTGGATCGCGATGCTGGGGTCGCAATGATATACTTTATCACGATGATATTGTTTGCCGGTTTCGGTACTGAGCATGTAATAATATTCTTTATTGCTTGCATCAATGACCAATTTGTACGATTGTCGCTGTGTAACAGAATGACTTTTTACGAGTTCAATGACATCGCTCATTTTATCCGCTTCGTACAGTAATTTTTTCCGCATGTTGTAACGCGAGAGACTTGGCGCGGCAAAGGTATAGATGATCGTTATAATGATCAGCACAATGACCATTTCTAACAATGTAAAACCGCACATCTTCTTTTTTCGCAATAGTAACATCATGTTTTCTCCAGCCGGATAAGGATACATTACGATTTGGACTCACATGCTGCTTAGTAATTTATTACATCGTCACTCGTGCCTGAGCTTTCATCTGGCCCGGCGCTGCTTATGTCGAAGGTGTATAAATTATGGCTTGGCGGGGTTGTCCCCGGATTACCATCAAGATCAAGGCTAAAGGCGTAAGGATTTGTCCACGGATCGATCATAGCACCGGAGCCATTAACGTCAGAAACATCAAGGTCAAGATAAGGGCCGTTCCAGACCGAGCTTGTGACGAGGGCATTAGAGCTTGCCGAACGGTTTCCGCCCGAGAAACTGAAGCCGGTCAGGAGCTGGATGATGGTCGCATTGTTCGATTCGACCGTTGCGCCGCTGTTCACCGTGAAATTAGGAGAAGATCCGGAAAATTGTGATGTCGGATAAAATCCGAAATCGGTTTGGAATGCGGTAATGGCTACTTCGAGAGCAGCAATATGAGAACGTGCTTTTGCCTGCCGTGCGCGTTCACGCGCTTTACCGCCGGCAGGGATAAGGAATGTCGCAAGGATCGTAATGATCGCGACCACGATAATGAGTTCCAATATGGTAAACCCTTTTCTATTGTTCATAGCATACTCCTTGCTCATCGCCCCGGAAGAAGCGCGTTACAATTAATGGATAAAGTTGTAGTGTATGTTATGCGCTTATGCTTTGCATTAAAGACACAAGCGGCATAAAAAGCGCGATGATGATGAATCCTACGATAACACCAAGAAAAAGGATCAAAAATGGTTCTAGCAGAGCTGTAAGTTGCATCAACAAGGTTTCAACCTCTTCGTCGTATTTATCGGCGATCTTGATAAGCATGTTCCCGACATTGCCGGTTTCCTCGCCGATCGCGATCATGTTGGTCACAAGCGGTGGAAAATCCGGGAAATGCGAAAGCGGCGAGGCGATGCTTTCGCCTTCGCGGATACTGTTTTTCACGCTTTCGATCGCACGCGACATGCTGAGATTCCCGGTTGCATCTTTTACAATAGAAAGTGCCTGCAAGATCGGGACCCCACTGTTAAGCAGCGTGCCAAATGTCCGCGAGAAACGAGAGATAGATACCTTTTTAAAAACGTCACCAAATACAGGCAACCGTAATTTATGTTTATCCCATAAATAACGGATGCTCTCTTTTCTGATCAAGATCGAGATGACCGCGATGAAGATCACAATAAGAGTGAAAAAATAATACCATTTTTCTTTCATGAACCAGGTTATGTTAAAAAGTATGCTGGTCACATACGGCAAAGCGAGATCGAGATCTTCATATATGATGAAGAATTTAGGTAAAATGAACGTGACCAAGGTGGCAACGACTAAAAGAGCGAATGAAAGTACGATCGCCGGATAGGTCAATGCCGATTTTATCTTAGTATTGAGCCGCTCGGTATTTTCACACAGATCGGAGAGGCGCGTGAGCACTTCGGAGAGCAATTGTCCTCCACCGAGCTCGCCGGCACGGATCATGTTGATATAGAGGTCCGGGAAGTAACGAGAGTGTTTCTTTAGGCTTTCAGAGAGCCC
>JAFGJY010000111.1 GCA_016928875.1 Candidatus Omnitrophota bacterium
AAGTAACGCTAACCATAAAAGATCATCGGTCATTTCAGTCCGGGCTCCTATGCCGGTGCCGGGATGCCACCAATGAAATACGGTCCCATCGGGAAACATCTGCTCGGCATGCAGCAATATTTGATCTTTTGTGATCACCGGATCTGACTCAAGAAAACAGTTACTATCTTGCAATTGATCCCTGAACCCGATCCCTCCGCTACATTGATAATACGCGGATTTTGCCCACATGCGGGCCGTCAATGCTTGGTAACGATACCATTTATTTGTGACGAAATCCATTGCTTCGTCCGGTGTTTTTATCCACGAAGCATTAGTAAGCCGGTCCCAAAAAAGTTTCATCTTATTAAGCTCTTTTTTGACATTTTCTTTATTGCGATATTTCTTGATGTATGATGCGGCTTGCTTAAAATCAACCACCCGTCCGATCACGAACACCAGCTCTTTCGTACCACCTGCTTTTACTGTCATGTCCGTTTGCAATGCACTGCATGCATCGCCCCATTTTTCGACATCGCGCTTGTTGGAAAGTTTCCCTTCTTTGACCGCAGCCGGTGCTAATAATGTACCGTACATTCCTACAAATGTCTCTTTATCACCATCATATGCCACTGGTTTCTGATTGACGAGTGCGACAAAAGCCGAAAGAGGAAAATCTTTAGCCCCTGTCGAAATAAATCCGGGGACAAGCGCAGCCCGTTTACGGGCAAGCACGGCACCGAGCTGACGATCGATCGTGGTCTCAATGAATGTTTTTTGAAATTCACGATGCGTATCCGTTCCGTTACCAAGGCACCATTCAAGGTAGGAAAATATGCTGAGGTCTTTTGTAGAACGCCCCAGATTCGTACATTTGATAGTGTGGATCTCACATGCATCTTTTCTGGGAACAAAAGATAATTGTTCTATCTTTACATTATTGAAAATTGTCGTGAATCGTGTGTACCCGAGCCCATACCGCGCTTCGTAGCTTTTATACTTGAAGCATGTCGGCTTCCACGTTGTTGACCAGATCTTTTTCGTTCTATTATCACGAATATAAAAATATTTACCGTTATCATCTTTGATCAGATCTTGATGCCAGGTATTAAGACGCGCCAGTTGCGAATTCCCATACCACGAGAAACCGCTTCCGGTTTGCGATACGATATAGCCATAATTTTCGTTACAATTAACATTGATCCATGGCCGCGGCGTTCTCGGATTTGTTATGACATACTCATCACCATCAGCGGTAAAATACCCGTATTTATTCTTATATTTTCGCGCTTCTTTAATTTTACTCACCCTGACGACTCCTCTGCGTGCTATTTGTCCTCTTGCAACATGTTGTTAACATTATCAATGAACTTTGAGACAGCTGTACGTGCATCTTGTTTGCCGTTAAAGAGCAATTCGAGTTCCGGAATTATGTATTTGGCCCGGGCCTCGATCCATTTTACGTGGAACGGATCATATACAACATATTTGACCGCTTCATTGAGCATCGCTTTATTTGTTGGGGGAAGATCGTTCCTTGCCCACGCTTCACCCTCTGCGATCTCTCGAATTGCCGGTTGTGCGAGCCCGCGCCGCGCAAGTTCCGTCTGCCCTACCGGTCCGGACAATCCCTTCAAGACTTCCCACGCAAGGTCAGGATGTTTACACGAAGCAAGAATACCGTATGCAGACCCTCCTGTACCAAAGCGGCGTATACCCTTACTGCTTTTCGGGAACATTACAACGTCCCAATTAAGATAATCGTACGTCAGCAATGCCGGCGTTTCCCATATGCCCGACTGGAACATCGCAATATTGCCGTCAGCGAACATCATATCGACACCCATACCTGTATTAGCCAACGCGATAGGTGTCGGCATTACATTATATTTATTGATCAAGTCCGCATAGAATTGCAACCCCTCTATCGCGTCATCTGTATCAAGCATGCATTGCGTCGGATGCTTAACGTCATCGACCAAGTTCCCGCCGTTACCGTATACAAAATTCTCCCACGCCCATCCGTAATACCCGTAATGCATGCGCCCGCGTTCGTCCTCACCGGTAAGCGCCTGCGCTTTCTCAAGCATTTCATCCCATGTCCAATCATCGGTAGGATATGCTACGCCTTTTTGATCAAAAACGTCTTTATTATAGAAAACACAGGCATATGGCGCAGTATCACGAGGTAATGCATACACATTTCCATTAGCTGAAAAACTCTCAACTACCTCGTGAAAATATTTTTTGATATCAAAGGTTTCGTCATTTTCAATATATGGGGTGAGATTTAAGAGGACATTCTTGGAAGCAAAATTTATGAAGTGATCGACCCGAATACAGAGGATATCGGGCGCTGCCCCGCCTGCGATACGCGTAAGCATTTTTTGCACATAACCGTCTGCCGGTGCATGTTCAAAGCGGATCTTTATGCCCGGGTTCGCTTGTTGCCATTCATCAAGGGACGATGTAATTATATCCTTTTCTTCGGGAGATCCCCAAAAGGCCACCGTGACCTGCGGCCGTGTATCCTCGGGGGGTTTTTTGCCGCATCCATGAAAAACAATATTTGCTATAACTATGACAAGAAGTAAACGGAACCAGCGTTCTCTGACCATTATGCCCACACCCTCATTTTGCGCGCTACTTCCTTTTCTGTGGTGGGATAAATATCGGTCACGATTTCATCTGGCATAAACCACAATTTTATCTCTCGCTCTGCCTCTTTCGGATCGCTTGATGCATGGATGACATTCTCAAACACGCCTTTTGTCGTGATCCGGCCGAACATGCCACGGATCGAGATCGATTCTGCTTCTTCCGGATTCGTCGAGCCGGCGATCGCACGTACCTTTTGGATCGCATCTTCACCGTAATAGACCATGGCAAGCACTCGATTGGTATGATGTTCACCCATGATATATTTTATGAGTTCCCCAAAAAACGGCTGATCTTTTAGATGATAATAGTGCTCTACGGCGAGCTCACGACTAACGCGGACAACTTTTGCGGCGATGATCTTTAACTTTGTTTCCGAAAGTTTGGTGAGAATACCGCCGGTCAGTGATTTCACCAATCCATCCGGCTTAATTATGACTAACGTTTTTTGTTCTGGCATGGCCTTCTCTTCTCCCTCATGTTTAGACGTATCCATCAAACCAAAATAGACGCCTTATACCCTGTAACGGCGAATTGAAGCCGATAAAACCCCTGTGAAAAAAGCAGATTATAGCAAGGACGCACTGGAAGGTCAAAGAAAAACTAGTTGTAATTAAAGTTACACTAGGAATGAACGTTCTAAAATTAAGACCGATAAACGTTCATCATATCCAAAATATGGTCGAGCTGGTCGAGCGACTCATAGCGGATCTCGAGCCTTCCTTTATTTTTTTTCCCGGCATATATCTTGACGCGTGCGCCGAGTTTCTGCTGGATCAAGTTCTCTAAATGAATTATCTCCGAATCCAGCCGCCGCGCTTCTTTGGCTTTCCGTTTTTTATACGCTTTCTTCTGAATGAGTTGTTCGGTCTGCCGCACAGAGAGATTATCCGAAAGAATGCGGTGCGCCATGTTACGTTGCAATTCTTCGCCCGGTATCGCAAGCAAAGCCCGCGCATGTCCCTCTGATAATTGCTTCCCGATCACAAGATCTAAAATATCGACCGGCAGTTTTAATAGTCGCAGCGAATTAGCGATGGTCGCTCTGTCCCTGCCTACCTTTTGCGCGATCTGCTCTTGCGTGTACCCTCCCTGCTCCTGTAATTTCAAATATGCTT
Organism: Candidatus Omnitrophota bacterium; assembly: GCA_016928875.1. Lineage (GTDB taxonomy): Bacteria > Omnitrophota > Omnitrophia > JAHJGZ01 > JAFGJY01 > JAFGJY01. Next base: position 3,756 of record JAFGJY010000111.1, read on the forward strand.
GCGCTTCTTCGATCGGGTTAAGATCTTCGCGTTGTATATTTTCGACCAATGCTATTTCAAGAGCATCCTGACCCGCGACTTCTTTGATGATCGCCGGTATTTCGGTCAGCCCCGCTTTTTGAGCCGCGCGGAATCGCCGTTCGCCGCACACTATTTCATAACGATCTTCAGCGGTCCGCGAAACAATGATCGGTTGGATCACGCCATTTTCTCGGATCGATTGAGCTAATTCTTCCAATGCAGATTCAGCAAAATTATGGCGTGGCTGTGACGGATTGCGATGAATAAGCCCAAGCGGTAATGTCATCATCCCGTGTATTTGATCGAGATGACGGCCACCTTCAAGAACCGTGTCTTTTAAATATATTTCAGGAACAAGTGCGCTTAACCCTCTGCCTAATGCTTTTTTCATTGTATTATCCTTTCGTTATATCACGAATTCTTATTACACGTTCGAGGCTTCAGTCTCTGGTGCCGATTCACTTTTTCTTTGTCTTGTTCTTTCTATAAATTCTTTTGCAATAGATAGATACATTAACGATCCCTTGTTGTATCGGTCATAAAATATTGCCGGTTTCCCGAAACTTGGTGCTTCTGAAACACGGATCGAACGCGGTACAACGGTCTTAAAGACTTTATCGCCAAAATAACTTTTTACTTCTTCGATGACCTGATTCGTGAGATTCGTTCTGAAGTCAGCTAAATTCAAGATCACGCCGCTGATCTCTAAATTCTGATTGAGCCGTTCTCGAACTAAATTATACGTATTCAAAAGTTGTCCTAAACCTTCAAGCGCATAATACTCACATTGCAAAGGAACCAAAATTGCATCTGAGGCGACAAGTGCATTGATCGTTAACAAACCAAGCGACGGCGGACAATCTATAAATATATAATCATAACCCCCTATGATTGGTTCAATGCGATTTTTTAAAACAAATTCTCGTCCAAATTGTGAGACAAGTTCTACCTCAGCTCCTGACAATGCTGCTGTTGCGGGAACAATAAAGATATCCTTAAACTCCGTCTGTAAAACAACTTCCTTAATT
>JAFGJY010000112.1 GCA_016928875.1 Candidatus Omnitrophota bacterium
TCTCAAGAAAACGTAGATTGCCACCGATGCTGAACATATTCCGCGGAGTTCCCCAGAGTTCTTCTTCGTTGCGGGAATAATCCTCGGTGTTGACATACGTATAGTTCGCCCAAAATGATATAGTGTCCGTTGGATTATATAAAAGCTCAATTTCGACACCCTGTGTTTGCGCACTGCTTATGTTCTCAGGCTGGGTCGGAAATCCGGAAGACCATTGAATGAGATCGGAATAATCATTCCTGAAATACGTCGCACCGAGCATGACTTTGCGGTCGAACAAATATTGTTCTATGCCGATGTCATAATGTTCTCCCTCTTCCGGTCGTAAATTAGGGTTTCCCATGGCCCAGCCGCTATCCGGCCAATAGAGGTCATTGATGGTCGGTGAACGATATGATTGATCATAACTCGCTTTAATTTTAGTATCGGTCTCTTTATGGAGGTACGCGGCCGACGTTGACCATACCGCATCGCGGCCAAACTCATTGTGGCGGAAGACCCGCACGCCGCCGTTAAGGATAACACGCTCAAAGAGTGTTAGTTCATCAAAGAAATACACACCCCACTGTGTTGTTGCTTTTTCGCGACCTGGGCTATCGAACCAACCACTGCCCGTATCGTCGATATTCGCGACATACACATCTTCGCCTTTAAGATCAAAACCTACCGTAAAGGTATCCTGTACGTTATGAACTTCCGGGAAATAGATCGTGTTGATCACATCGAGCTTATTGACGTCAATGTCCATCTTCGATTCATCCTGATACCCAACGTACGGCTCGCGGTAATAATAATCCTGGAAGGTGCCAGAATATGCGATCGTGCCCTCATACCACCCATAGTTGATATTGATCGCCGGCTTGATGGTAAGCATTGTGTTCTTTTGGATCGTATCGGTCTTAGGTGCGGGAACACCACTGGTAGGATACCCGTCAAGGCCGACCTCTGAATCCCAATAACGGCTTACAAAATCAAAATTTATATATTCATTAAGGTCACACCCAACGCGATTGGTGAAATACCAGTTCTCGTAATCATTCTGCACTCCGATCCCGTCACTATCAACACGTGTCGCTGAATTGGCAAAATATATTTCTTTAATGGGTAACGATAGTGGTTCTGTGAGGGAACCTGAAACGGATGCGGTCTCACGCCACGTGCGATTGGTACCAAACTCCCCTAATGCTTCGACCAGGGGTTTTCCTTCGCCGCGTTTGGTAATGATATTTACCACACCGGCTTGTGCGGTCGAACCGAACAGCACGCTCCCACCGCCGCGTAATACTTCTATTCTTTCTATGCCTGTGGTAAAAAGGTCGGCGATGTCCGCCGTACCGAGGGTGGGGCTATTGATGCTCTGTACTCCGTCAAAGAGAACAAGTGTTTGAGTGGTCGAGCCGCCACGGATATTGACCGATGTGTTGCGGCCGATACCGCCTTGCTTGCGGATGGCAACGCCGGGCACGGTTCTCAGCGCTTCGGCGACCGTTTGCACCTTAGATCGCTCGATCTGTTCTTCACTTATAACTGTCACGCTTTTCGTAACTTTTTCGTCTTCAATGTTCGTGCGGGTGGCAGTAACTATTATTTTCTTCTTGCCTTGTTCCGTGCTCTCTTCGGTCTGATCTTCAGCATCTGCTTGATCGGTAATTTCTTCTTCGGCATACGCCGCAGTATTATGAAATCCCGGAATACTTATGTTCATGATAACAAACAACACAATGATTACAATCCCATACATTCGATCTCTCACGCGAACCTCCTCTGTTTTAATGTTTCCACGCATTAATAAAAAAAGCCCTTGCTCTCCGGATGGAAAACAAGGGCTTTTATGCGTGTATCAAAACGGCCAAGGCCGTAAAAGATCCGCGAGCCGTTACTCTCTCCTCGGAGAACGTTCGAGCTGTCGCACAAAGGTAGGTCTTCTGACTCCCGGCATCGAACCTACTCGTTCACCTTCCCCTTTTAAAGAGTGGCCTTGAACTTTCGTAACCGGATACAGCGGCGGGACCGTGAGGCTTAAAATGGTTGCGGGCCATCGAAGGTAATGATAACCGTGCTCACTGGCACGTTCTATCAATGACCATTCGCTATGGCCGGCCCTCAGCCATCTTCCTCTTCCCTATTAAGATCATTTTTGATCGCCTTTATGTCTTAAGGAAATTTAAAAGAACAATCCTGTAACGCATCTGATTTTAGATAAAATAATGACTTTGTCAAGGTAGTTTTCTAACAGCAGGCTAGGGCTTCGAACATTTGTTAAGAAGCGGGGCCTGACGCCAGGTTATTATTTACTCCTCCTCAGCCTGAAACCACCCCTCCGCTTCCTCGATCGACTCAAACCACTTGTAATTAAGGCCTCGGTTGTTAGCAAAAAGTTCGAAATCAGCGCATCCCTGCCTCCCCTTTTCATTGGGGACACAGGCTACTTTATAAAAAAGCCCTAAGGCCTCTTTTGCAATCGCTGCCGCCGCTTCGTAGACCGAAGATACCGATACTGTCGAATCCAGTGCCCTTTCATCGAGAAGAAGCTTTTTAAAAGACGATGATGCGCCATAATCCTCTATCGCCTTCGCGTACCCCATGACGTCTTCAACGCTACCTTCTTTTCCTATTGCACGAACCAATAGGTATGTATCTTTATCTTCAAATTCGCACGTAATACTCATAGGACTATTACCTCTGGAGGGCATTTAATAAACATCCGTAGATACCCATCCATCTTCATTTATTCCTTTTTTCTAAATACATCTAATAAATCGATCGGGACAGGAAATATCGTGGTCGAATTCTTGTCGGATGCGATCTCTATAAGAGTTTGCAGATAACGCATCTGCAATGCCATGGGATGCTCGGCCATCTTTTGCGCTGCTTCCACCAGCTTTGTTGCAGCCTCATTTTCGCCAGCTGCACTGATCACCTTTGCGCGGCGTTCGCGTTCAGCTTCTGCCTGCCGCGCCATAGCACGCTGCATTTCAACCGGCAGATCAATATGTTTGACCTCAACAGATGAAACTTTTATGCCCCACGGATCCGTGGCTGTATCCAAGATACTCTGCAATTCATGGTTGATGCGCTCGCGGCCTGAGAGAAGTTCATCAAGCTCGCTCTGTCCCAATATACTTCTGAGCGTTGTCTGTGCCATCTGTGATGTCGCGAAATGATAATTCTCGACCTCAATGACCGCCTTGATAGGTTCAATAACACGAAAATAAACGACCGCGTTCACCTTCACCGACACGTTGTCCTTGGTGATCACATCTTGCGGCGGCACATCAAGTACAACGGTCCGTAAACTGATCTTGATCATTCGATCGATCGGCGCAAAAACAAGAATGATACCCGGACCCTTGGTCGCCGATAACACACGACCGAGCCGGAAGATCACACCCCGTTCGTATTCATTGAGAATCTTGATGCTGCTAATCAAATAAGCCACAATAAAAATGAGAATCATTAATGGAACTGGCATACCTTCTCCTTTCGTTATACTTTCACAACCGTTAATTTCAATCGTTCGACATTCACTACTCGTATCTGTTCCCCTTTCCGGATCGTCTTTTCACTGTCGGCTTTCCAGATCTCTCCATGGATAACGACCGTACCGAGAGGGTCAATGTCAGAATCTGCAACACCTAAAGCGCCAATTAATCCCTCTTTTCCCGCGATCGATCGTTTCGAATGTGCCTTCAATACAACGCTGATCAAAAAGATCGTTATGCCGGCAGTCGCCACCACCATAGGCAGGATCACATCAAGCGAGATGCGCATCAAGGTGTAGGAGGAATCAATGAGCATCAGTGAACCAAGAAACATACTCACAATACCCCCCAGAGTAAGTAACCCGTAACTAACGACTTTAACTTCAGCAATGAATAATATAATGCCAAGTATGATCAGCAACAATCCGGCATAATTGATCGGCAATGTGGAAAGCGCAAAAAATGCAATAATAAGGCACATCGCCCCCGCTATGCCGGGAAAACCGATCCCCGGATGTGTGATCTCGAACAATAAGCCATAGAACCCCAGCATCATAAGAATATATGCAATGTTAGGATGGCTGATCGCAAGTAATATTTTTTGACGCGTACTAAGTGGAATATAGGTAACACGGGCATGTGTAAGATCAAGTTCATTGATCGTCCCGTTATTAAGCTCCACCGTTCTACCATTAAGCTTCATAAGCAACTCGTCAAGATCTTGCGCGATGCAATCGATCACATTATTCTCAAGCGCTTCTTTCTCAGTATGTGAAATGCTCTCCCGCACAGCGTCTTCAGCCCATTCTATGTTCTTATTGCGTTCTTTCGCGATCGCCTTAACCCACGCCACCGTATCGTTCAATATCTTTTCAGAGAGGATCGGCTCGCTACCACGTTCGTCAGGCAACGCCTCATCTGCCGGTATTTCTTTATTCCCGGTTCGTTTCCTCTCGATCATCCGCACAAGTTCATACGCGATATCATTGATATTCTTACCTCCGCCGCCGTCTAAATTAATAGGATGCGCAGCCCCGATATTCGTCGAAGGGGCCATAGCAGAAAGATGCGAAGCCAATGTGATGAAAACCCCGGCTGAACCCGCACGCGACCCACTCGGCGCGATGTAAGTGATCACCGGCAACGGTGCATTCATTATATGCTTTACGATCGTCCGCGTTGATGTCAGTAGCCCCCCCGGAGTATCAAGTGTGATAACCAAACACGCCGCACCGCTCGCATAGGACATGTCGATCGAATGTTTTATATATTCTTCAATAATGGGATTTATGACCTGATCTTCGATCGTAACAACATTGACCGTTGGTTCAGCGGATACAATGGCAAGGGAAAAACAAGACAACAATAGAAAAAAGAAGGCTATATAAAAGAATGGTTTTTTCATGACTCACCTCTTAACTCAATGTCGTCCCCGCGCAAGCGGGGATCTAGCCACCAAGATCCCGGCTCTTCGCTTTGCTCAGGCCGGGACGACAATGATTACGCTTTTGACCCAATGATCACGCTTTTTTCTGATACCTGAAGGTCCTTGATCTCAAGAATGATCTTCTCAAAACCAAACCACGTATCAAACCCGAGGCAATAGACAGCATCATAGGCAATATCGCGCTCAAGCTCAAAGCCGTTTGGCTTGAACCATATCGCATCGTAAATGATCTCTCCGTCAAAAAGGCTGAATTTCGCACCGCCTCCACGCAATTTGGTCGGTGTTGACATGAGCTTGAGATGGCGCGTAAGAAAGATCGGCTTCGGATTCCCGCGGCCGAACGGTTTGAAAAGCTCAAGGTTTTTTACCAATGTTTTATTGATATCATAGAATGTGATCTCAAGATCGACTCCGATCTCTTTCTTAAAGGTCTCGGCATCATATTTTGTCATAATGATCGAATTTATCTTTTCCCTGAACTTCTCAAGGTTATCCTGACAGATCTCGAATCCGGCAGCATATTCGTGCCCTCCGAACGCCTCAAGCAGATCAGAACACCGGGTCAACGCTTCAAACAGATCGATCCCCTTGATCGAACGGCCTGATCCTTTGCAAAATCCTCCACCCTCGACCGCAATAATAAGTGCCGGTTTATGATAACGCTCCACCAGCCGCGATGCTATGATCCCGATCACCCCCTGATGCCAATGTTCATCCCATAATACAATCGCCTGATGCTTCTCAAGGTCATAATTTTCATCGATCTGCTTAAGCGCTTGTTCCAGGATCTGCCGTTCAATACGTTGCCGCTCCGCATTCTCATCATTGAGCAAGGTAGCATATTCCTGTGCTGCTGTTTTATCACTGGTCAACAAAAGTTTAAGCGCATTTCCCGCTGAACCCAATCTGCCGGTAGCGTTAATTCGCGGCCCGAGTATAAAACTAAGATCAGAACTGGCGATCTTACGTTGCTCGATACCACTGACGCGACGGAGTTCATGCAATCCAATATTCGAACGTTTTTCGAATGTCTTAAGGCCGTATTTGACGAAAATGCGGTTCTCATCAATGATATTGGCAACATCACCCACCGTCCCCAAGGCAACAAGGTCCAGAATATCGAGGTCGACCTTTGAAGTCAACGCTTGCGCTACTTTGAACGCAATACCTACGCCGGTAAGTTCTTTGCACGGATACGCGCATCCAGCTTGCCATGGATTGACAACAGCCGCAGCCTTGGGCACTTTGTCTTCTGAAGGACGATGATGATCGGTAATGATCACCTGCAAGCCACATTGGCACGCATATTCGACTTCATCATAAGCAGAGATACCGCAATCGACCGTAATGATCAATGATACATGTTCTCTGACCGCGTGATCGATCGCTTCTTTACTAAGCCCGTACCCTTCCGTTAACCGATCGGGAATATACGTTATATAATCCACTTTGAGTTTACTAAAGACTTTGGCCAGCAAACCTGTTGATGTAACACCATCGATATCATAATCACCATGGATCATGATCCGTTTATGATGGGCGATCGTCTCTTCAAGCAAGCATACGGCTTCCTTCATTCCCTTCATCAGGAACGGATCATACAGATCTTCTATTTTAGGATTGATGAATTTTTCGATCTCCAGTGGGGAAAGTAAATTGCGGGTCAAGAGCAATTTTATGACGATCGGGTCCAGCTGAACATTGTTCTGCAGATATTCGATCAAACTATCTGTTGCTTGCGGTTGTTCCTTAATTACCCATTTAGTGATCATAGAGCTATCCTTTAAGAGTCGATCTTAAATCAATAGCTCTTAGCTGGATAAAAAATAAAGTACTACGGCATAAATGGCGGGAAAACTAGTGCGTATGTATTACTGCTCTAGACTCCATTTCTTTACTTCTCTATTTTATCTATATCTCAGCTAAAGCTATTATTTCGGATACAATAACCTACTACCTCCTAATCCCTACGCCTTATTTTTCATTCCATGTCATCCCCGCGAAAGCGGGGATCCAGTTCAAGCGGTTAGATCCCGGATAAGCCTTCGGCTTTCCGGGACGACATAAGGATACGGAAATTTCAATTTACTTCTTGTGCCAATCGACCAACACCGGACTGGCCACAAACACGGTAGAATATGTACCGAACACGATGCCGACCATTAGACTGAAAGCAAAATCATTGATCGCAGATCCGCCAAAGAAAAAGATCGCCATGACAACGAACAACGTCGTCAGCGAAGTTAAGATCGTACGGGACATTGTTTGATTAATACTGCTATTAACGACTTCGGAAAACTTCGTTTTTTTCTGGATCCTGAGGTTTTCGCGAATTCGGTCGAATATAACGATCGTATCATTAAGTGAATAACCGACGATCGTCATGATCGCTGCAACGACAGGCAAATTTATTTCCCGGCCCGTAAAAGCAATACATGCCAAGGTTGCCAAAACGTCATGAAACAGTGCGAGGATCGCGGCAATGCCAAATTTAAATTCAAAGCGAAACCAGATATACACACAAAGACCGATCAAAGCAAAAAGCACTGCCTTGATCGCCTTCCCTCTTAACTCATTGCCCACGGTCGGACCAACCTTGTCGATCTTAAGGATCTCGAAGTTCCCCTGGCCATATTTCTCGATTAGAACTTTTTCTACTAATTCTGTCGTATCGCCCTGCGAACGAACGATGACCTCATTGTCCTCCGGCTCTCCAATGCGCGAGATCTGCATATCCGGTGACCCTGCATCCGCAAATGCCTTACGCATGTCAGAAAGATTTGCCTTATCGACAAATTTGATCTGCTCAAGCGTCCCACCCGTAAAATCGATACCGTAATTTTCTTGACCTCGTTTAACAAATACAACCATGCCTGTTACAATAAAAACTATCGAGAGCACATACGCGATATATCGTTTAGAAATGAAATCGATCTTAAGCTCCCCCTTAATAACAGAAAGCATCTTTAAACTGATCGTCCGTTTATCCCGTGTCAAATAATCAAATACCACTCGTGTGACGAACAATGCCGTAAACATGCTTGATAAAATACCAATGCTCAATGTTACAGCAAATCCTTTTACCGGCCCGGTACCGAAAATGAACAGCAGAAGCGCTGTTATCAATGTCGTAAAATTAGAATCAAAGATCGCACCAAAAACCCGTTGATAGCCACTTGATATCGTTGAGCGTACGGTCTTGCCGGTCTTGAATTCTTCGCGCATGCGTTCGAAGATAAGCACATTCGCATCTACTGCCATACCGATCGTAAGGATTATGCCTGCTACACCAGGCAGTGTGAGTGACGCATGAAAGGCAGCCAATGCTCCGGCTATGAGTACAACATTCAAAAAAAGCGCAAGCAACGCCACAAGCCCTGGAAAAAGATAATATACAGCGACAAAAATAATAACAGCAACGAATCCATAGGTAAGCGCCGTTATACTTTTGTTGATCGAGTCTTGTCCCAACGAAGGTCCGACAGTGCGTTCCTCCTCGATAGAGATCGGACATGGTAACGCACCGGCCCGCAGAACGATCGCCGTGTCCCGCGCTTCATTAATGCCGAAACTTCCCGTAATGACCGCCCGGCCGTCCGGTATCCGTTCTTTCATCTGCGGTGCGCTATGTAATTTCCCGTCAAGGATGATCGCCAAGCGACGCGGTATGCCGTCACTACGAAAATCACGCGCTGCTTTAGAGGTTACTTCTGCAAACGTACGCCCGCCCTCCTTATTGAATTCCAACGCCACGATCGGTTGTCCGAACCCGCTGGAATCGAACTGCACGCCCGCATCGACCAATTTATCGCCGGTCAATACCGCCTCATTTTGAATTACCAGTTTTTCTTTATTGATACCATCACCGAGTTCATAAATAGTGCAACCCGGGACTTCTTCGCCCTCCAGCACCTTGTTAATGATCTCATCGTCATGCTCGACCAGCTTGAATTCAAGCAAAGCGGTCTTTTTGATCAAGTTGATCGCACGCTCACGATTTGTGATCCCAGGCAACTGAACGATCAACCGGTCATTTCCCTGTCTCTGAATGGAAGGCTCTGCCACGCCGAACTCGTCAATACGGTTCGAAATGATCTCACGCACTCGGTCAGTCGCATCTTTACGTGCCCCCTCCGGCAACTGCTCGACTTCTGCCTTTAAGATCAGATACATTCCGCCTTGTAAGTCCAACCCAAGATTGATCTTCTCCTGTGGCGGATAGGCCCGATATATCGCAAATCCGACCAATGCTAATATGAGCAATACTTTGTATTTAAAA
>JAFGJY010000113.1 GCA_016928875.1 Candidatus Omnitrophota bacterium
GAGTTTCGAGCATATTTTTTAATCTATCTTGTTCATTATAAGCATATTACAAATTTAGGCAGCAACACTTTTTAACCTTTATGCCCGTAATGACGACAAAATAAGAAATATGAAAAAGAACATATTATTTATTATTTTATTATTTTTTATCTCGAGTACCGCCTTTGCCGCGCCGGACATCAATACATTCCTGCGCGCGCAAGCGGCGCAGCATGATAATGTTACCGTGAAGAAGATCGTGCTCAAGGAGATGCCAGATAAGGGATTGATCATTATTGAGGACGCGCATTGCAATCTGCCTGTGCAAAGAGAGCAGATGAAGATCATTCGTGATACAAATGCCGGCCTTTTTGACAATGGTATTGCTCTCGAACCGCTCGTCATGCAGGAAGGCGGAGCATATGGCCTGATCGATACAAATATCATTAAAGAGGGCAAGGGGCCGCAGGAGCTTGACGATTATCTGGCAGAAAAGTTAAAACAGGGCCAGATCGGTGCTGCGGAATTTTTGCATGTTAAGTACGGCGGCTTTAAATTCGCCGGGATAGAGGATGCAACGCTTTACCAAGCGAATTATGATTCTTTTCTCGGGCTTACGGAGGATCAAGATACGATCGAAACGATCATGGATGAGATCGCACGCATGCTCGCTGATATCGAGGAGATCACGTTCACCGAGACGCTTAAAGAGTTTTATAATGAGCATTATCGTGCACTTGCTGAGACAGGCACACTCGAACGTTATCTGGATGAGATAGAGGTGTTGATCTTGCAATATTCGATCGATATGGCACCCTATCCGGCATTTAAGAAATTGCTTGATGTCATTGGATCGATACGCACCCTGGACCAGAAGATGCTCGCGGTCGAGCATACCGCGCTCAATAAAGCACAGGATAAACAGGTCGATGAGGAGGGTATCATTCAATTGTATCGTAAGGGGGAGCTTACGGTCGGCGGATATCCCCAGCTCTTCAAGTATGCGCGACTCAAAGAACTGCTGCTTAATGCGGACATGCTTAGTTTTGTACGCGAGAAGGATGCGCTTGAAGATATCTTGCTCAGATCGATCGCGTATACCGACGAGGATAAAGAGCTCGTGCGAGTGCTTAAGGATTTTGAGATCTTGCATAAAATGCTGACCTTGCAGCTTACACGCGAGGAATACGAATATTTCATCAATGAACGACGATCACTAGAACGCGGTAACATGGCCGATGTCGTTCTGAAATATGTGACATCATATTTTACAGAGTATGTACCGGCAGCGGCGCTCACCGCCCTTTATGAAAACGCAGTTACCTTTTATGAAGCGGTCAACAGGCGTGATGACGCACTAACGCGGAATATCCTGCAGATCATGCAAGAGCAGGATGCGCGGATCGGTACAGCTGTACTGGGCGGGTTTCACACTGACGGTATTACCGAACGCCTAAAGGTTGCAAACATCTCGTATGTCGTGCTGACGCCGGATGCGGCACGTGTTGATCCAAATAGCATGGTGAAATATTATGAGGTCATGCAGGATTTTCGGGACGGTATAGAAAAATAGTTGACAACAGCGCATCGAAGGGACTTATTTAAAGCAAGCAGAAAACAATGTTACTACATAAGAAATGGAGGGAAACAATGAGTATATCAAAGAGTGATCGGGTTTTATCGATAGCGGTCAGTTTGTTCTTGCTTACAACACACACTGTTACTGCTGAAACATCGTTAAAATTGATCCGGAACGAAAGCACATTGGGTTCACGTATTACTGAAGAGAATTTAGCGCTGCAGGATCAGTTATTGTTAGCACCGTCGCGTATTGATCCCGAATATCAGGAAACGAATATCGTGGCGAGTCAACAATATCGAGATCTTATCATCAATTATTTGGAAACGCAGTACAAGAACAAAGTCTTCAGCACAATTAAGCCGGTTGAACTCGAGCGACTATTCTTTAAAGTCCATGATATTATGTCAAAAGAAGGGAGGTCATCGGACGAAATGCGAGCGTTGTATGGCAAGGAAGTGCAAGAGTTTCTTAACGATATCATTGAAAATTCTATGCGGTTCAATCATATGTATATGGGGCATATGCTGACAACGCCACTTGCGATGGGTATCTTTGTGAACGCGATCATAGATTACATGAATATTAATATGGTGGATGACAGCGCTACCGAAATTTCAAAAGCGATAGAGAAACAAACAGTGCAATGGTTAGCGCGAGTAGTAGGCTATAAGGGCAACAGAAAGAACGGGAAAGAGATAGTTCTGCCGTCAGGCATCATTACCACCGATGGTACCGAAGCAAACAAGCTTGCTATTATTACGATGCGAGATCATGCGATTGACAGAGCGTTGGCAAAGAAAAAAATTAACGTGACTGTCAAAGATATTGGCGTTGAGAAGGCTTTGCGATTACTCAATAATCCTGAACTTGTATTATTTACATCAATAGAAGCACACTATTCATGGGAAAAAATGGCTGGATATGTCGGATTGAGCGCCGAAGAAACGATAAAATTACAATCTGATCGTGACTTGAAATTGAACGTAAAGATATTGGAAGATGAAATAGAAGATAAGATCAAGCATAATGAGATCGTGATCGGGATCGTGGGGACTATGGGGACAACGGAGACCGGCAATATCGATGATATCACCGTATTGAGGAAAAAAGCCGACAAATATGGGCTTTGGCTGCACATTGATGCTGCATGGGGCGGCCCCTTCCATCTCGTTAAAGGGTACGGACTCGAAAAAAAGACGAAAGATTTGCCAAAGGCCGATTCAATTACGATCGACCCTCACAAGATGCTTTATATCCCCTATAACATGGGGGCATTTATTTTGAAGGATATGAAGAATGCTCAGTATATTACATCAGACATAGAAGAAGGCATTATACGAAAACCATTCACACAAAGTAGTCGACGCTTCGATGCATTAAAATTATGGGCATCTATGAGATGGATGGGTATCGAGAATTATCAGGCTTTATTAAGCCATGTATTACAAATGACACAGTATGCAAAGAAAATAGTCGATGAAAAAAGAACGTTTGAGAACATGACCCCTGTCGAGCTGAATATCATGAACTTTAGATATGTTCCCATCAAGTTGAGAGATGAAATGGAAGCGGCTATGTCACTCGGCGATCGCAAAAAGGTACGCGAGATCAATCGGAAATTAAGCGAACTGCAAGTTAAGATATTCAAAGCACTACATTATGAGCTTGGGTTTGCATGGATATCAAAAGCAGGCCTTGCTACGTCTCCTTTTTACAGAAATTATTATCAAGGTGATTATTATTTAGAAGAGATGGAGAACGGCCTTGAACTGAAACAAGAGAAAAGTAGTCTTGAAAAGAAATTGGCAGAGGAACGCTCGTCGCTTTCAGAAAAAAAGATAATAGATATGGAACATCGGATCGAAGAGATAGAGAAGATTATGGAAAAAGAAAAAACAACGAAAGCCGCAAATGATGAGATAACGATCCTTCGTTTTGTGCTTCAGAACCCATACATATCGAGCAAGAGCATAAAATCGTTCTTTGAGCTCATGGAAGCGTTAGGTGACGCAGTTGCTCAAGATAAGCCAATAGCGGAATTATACAAGGCGTGGGAAGGGAGCATGCCTGCGACGGTCCCCACTAAACCATTTCATCATTTCTTTCTTCACAAAGGGATCAATAATGATATGAGGGACATCTTTACTAAGATCATGGAGATGATAATCAAAGGCGTTGATGATAGGAAGATCACATGGAGTGATCGCGACGCATTGCTAAAACAACTGACGAATTATGAATTGCCGAAAGGTGTTATGGAGATTGAAATGCTGCTCGATGACCTTGCGATCATTATTGCAGATGCGAATATTGCGTATAAGGGGCAACGAACGGTTGCGAGGATTGCGATCTTTGGGAATTTAGTGGGGAGTGCTTTGAACCAGAACCTGATTGGATGGGAAGTATCGCCTGCGGCAACGACGATCGAGCGGCAATTAATACAGGAGATGATCCGTGAATTTGTGTATTTTCCTGAGGATGCGAGATCGAACATTATGAGACCGTCGGTAAAAGATGCACCGGGAGGTGTCGTGAATGATAACACGTTCAATGACTTGGTCACTGCTTTTTTGGTAGCGAAGAACAAGTTCTTTGCTGAATATCCTTTGTATTATGATATTTTAAGCAAACTCGGATATGCGGATTATTTCAAGGAGCCTCAATTCAATAATGCGGAAGAATATAAAATGAAAATCCGTGATGCGGTGACAAAAATGAAACAGTCTGATCTTGACGACCTTAATAAAGTTGATGTTACAGAAAAAGGCAACATAAAGGCACTTACCCTGATCAGAGAAGCGATCGTAGGGGATCCTCGATGTAATATCATCGTGATTTCATCAAAAAATATGATGCCGATGGTCACGTCATTGATGCATTTCGCAGGATTTGATCGCTCTAATGTTCGTCAAAAGAAAGCAGAGGAGAGTTTATCGGAGATCATCAAAGAAGAGCAATCTAAGAACAATATAGTATTGATGGTGTGCCTTTCAAGTAACGAGCTTGGCGAATGTGATGTTAATGAAGCACGGGAATATACAAAACGGAATTTATTATATGCTCCGTGGTTCCATGTTATGGACGAAAATAAATCGTGCAAATACGGAGATCCTATCAGGAGTATAAATCGAAAGATGTTCGGGAGATTGTTCGATTCGGTATCGATGGATCTTAATAAAGTCTTCCGGATGCCGTATGGTTCCAGCATCGTTTTGTTCCGCAATGAGGAGTATTTACAGAAATATTTAAAACAGTCTGCGCCTTATTTGGATTTTAATAAAAAAGACGATATAGAATATGGCCCAAGCATCGGAACGTACTCAGTGTTGGGGTCGCGAGGATTTAATTCGTTACCGCTCCTCTTGACTTTATATCTTTACGGTCAAAGCTATCTTGACCAAGGAGCAGGTATATCGGAATCACTATTACCAGATACTAATACGGGGCAGTTGAGTGCCGCATAGAAAGGCAATAATGTATCGTGGAAACAATGCACATCAAAGTCAATGTATTTAAGTCATGTGAAGCAGTATGGCCAAGTACCAACAGGTCATGCAGGATTTTCGGGACGGTATAGAGGAGTAAGGTAATGAACACTAAAAAACAAGTGATCGGTATGTTTATGATTCTGACGCTGGTAGCGTTGCGACCTCTTTCTGCAGAAATGTCTGAAGTAGATGAAGCAGTATTGAGTACACAGACCCTGGCTGCCTTGCAAAGTGCCGATTCACGTGTGAAAGAAATGGAATATCTCGCTTCAGCTGATAAGGAATATGCCAGGGCTTTCAACCTTAAAAATAAGCTCGCAGTTCTGGGGCGTATTTTGCAAAGGATAAAGATCGAGGGTGCCGATGAAGAAGCGACAGTGCTGAACGATCTCAAGGACGACCTTGCTTTGTTGATAAAATCCGCCGATGAGATCGTTACGGATCGATCATCAGATAGTGACAAGAGAAGAATTGCTGCGGCAACAGACGCAGCACTTGGGATACTTGATAAGATCAACAACGACACGCAATACAACAATCTCGTATGCGGGTATGCTAATCGTCAGTCGTTCAAGGCCATGATGTTCATTAAAGAACGGGCAGAGAAGATAGTGGAGTCAGAGACGGTCACTGAAGAGCAGGCGGTGTTTATCAGCCTCGGTGCGAATAAAATGTATGAGTTTATTTCTGATATACGGAACCGTAAAGTACCGGGTACGGCCTATTCTACTGACAAGGAATTTTTAGAATATTATTTACCGCGAGAAGATTATCTTGGTATCGATGCGAGCAAGCTGTGGAATCATTTAAAATATTACAATAAACCAAACGAACAATTGGTGCTAATCGATGATGGTGCATACATTGAAGCACCGAAAGACTTTCTCGTCATGGGTAAGGCGAGGGTCGGAAGTAGGCTCGTTACGTTCGTTGATAAGGGATTATTGCTCTTTGCGAGCAATATGTCGAGCGTACTTAATAAGAAATTCAGGAAAGGCCCTAAGAATTATGCTGATAAGTATGATTTTGCGTATGACATGTTCGCTCATATTAACATCAAATATGCGGCGCTCATGAGCGATAGGTTGCATGAATTGTCACCGCATGAACGGGCTTTGCAGTTGCAGGCAAATAGGTTTGTCCCGCTGGATTACATATGGGATGCGCGTGTGGCGGAATTATTAAATGAACGACTGAATATGCGTATTACCATGAATGATTTTGATCCTCAGACAGGATGGCTAAAGTTTGTTATTCGAGCATATGTTAACGGTATCCTGGCAGAAAAAATTGTGAATGACGAAGAACTGATGTCAAAGTGGAGCGATATTGACCTCAAGAATGACATATTGCGTGAGGATGCGGTAAGTTTATGGGTCAGAACTCGATATGAAAAACCGTTAACCGATAATAACGCTGCACATATTGCCCGGCTCGTCCATAATATGATACAAGAGGGACGAAAACGATTCTGGGGACCGGGTATGTTTAACGATGACGACGTTTATTTGGGATCTGCATAATGTTCTCCGGTTCTTTTTAATTACCAAATTGAAGTGCCTAGGATAACGTAATGTATTTGTAACCTATTTATAATAAAGAAGTTACATAATAATAATATTTTAAAATGAATTCGTTGTTTATTTGAATTTAAAACTATTACGTGTTATTCTTTTTAAAAGCCATTCATTGGCTTTTAAAAATACAACCAATTTATACCAAATATCTTACGTTAATCATAAAAAAATTTAAATAACTGTAACCATAAGGAGAACAGGATGAAGATACGATCGATCTCAATGGTAACGATAGTCGTTTTTATGTTATCAACATGTGTGCCGGCCACGGCGTCGTATGGCTTTGATCCGTACGCAACGCTTGCGATACATACGTTATCTACCAAACAAAACGGCGATAATGATGCTGATGATCTTCTTAAGGAATCTATCGAAGGAGCCGGGAAAACAGCGCGTCAACTAGATGAAGAAAAATACATTAAGCGATATACAGACCGTTCACAATTCGGTGTCAGTTATAATAGGACGATGACGCAGGTCGCGATCGATGATCAGATGGCGGAATACAACAAAGATTATCGTACGATAAAAAGTACGATCGAGCTTGGCAACAGACGTGTGTTGTTTCACGATGCAAAAGAAATGGTTAAAAAGTTTCTTGAAGAATATGCCGGGAAAAAATTCGGTCCTGTAGATCCAGATTTCTTTAGCGCAGAATTTATCAGATCGCATAACACGTCAACATTCGGTATCACGAAAGGGTGGAAACCGAACCGCACAGTTTTATATATCGAAGAATCATTATTAACAAAAGAAGTTGATATTCACCCTGAAGAGCGGACGCATGCTCTTGCGCGTGCTATGGTTTACACGCTAAACGGCGGTACGCATGAAGAGAACAAAGTAGCCGAGTTTGAGTTCGCCCGAAGGTATTGCCCAGAAGCGGTCAGAAATCTTCCATTCGATGTGGTTAAGGTCTATGAAAATCTCGTTGAGACCCAGGTGCCGCAAGAAGGCGATGAACATTATGATCCTACCATGACAGCCCTTATCAAGAAACGCATGAAAGAGTCATTGTGGGAGATCGGTATCAATTTTCTTAACGGTGAAGCGAATGGGCTTGGTTTTTGTGCTATTAAAGCAGACCCACTTCATTACGGTCATATTGATTCAATGCTGCGCATGATGGCGCAGCACAAACTCGAGGGACTTGCGCTGCAGTTACAAGGGTTTGATGATCGTAAACCGAATAACGATGGTCAGGTAACATTCCCGTTCAGGTTTGCACAGGCCGAATGGTTGATGAGCGAGTCTTCAGAGATGTTTAGTTATTTTGGTCCTGAGGGTGGATCGTTCAAGGATGGTGAGGCAGATTTCCCTGATTTTATCAGGGAAAAGATGGATGAGGGGTATACTAAGTTTGTCTATTATGCCGGTGGTGACCATGCGCATTTTTATGCTTCGGGTAAATATAATGAGGAAAAGGGAAGAATAGTACCTAGAACATATGAAGACGGGGAAACGATCTATCCTGACGTTATTGAAAAAATGAGGTTCATTCGAGAAACTGACCCGATCGTGCGGGTGTATGACAATGGCGACAGAGTTGAAATAGAGAATACCAATGTCATGGAGGCATTCAAGAACGGAAAGATCGATATTCAGGCAACGTTCAGTATCCGAGACCCTAATGAGATCATTCCGTTAGATGAAGAAAAAGTACTTCTTGAGAAAGCGATTGCCGAAGGATGGGTATCGTATCTTCGTGAGTTGAACCTTCCGGACACCTCATCGACGGTATTACGTAATGTCTTTTCAGGCAAGCCAGGAAAGCTCAGTTTTGTGCCGAAATATATCACAAAATACGTATTTGGTAATGATGCATATCGCGGCATGATGATAAAACTGCCTGAAGCGATCAGGCACATTGCACATGATGAGGTCATTAGTAACGCTGATGTTGAACTGCTCATGGCCTGGATCATCCAGGCAGAAGAGAATGGCACTGATGTGTCTGCCGAAAACATTTACACTATGTTAAAAGACGTCAAAGGATACAGTGATGAACGGTTCAAAGGTACCACATTGAGCATGGTCGAGGTAGAGAGATGTTTCAATAGGATAGAAGAGCTCGACAAAAAGAACGCGCAGGCAGCAGCGAACAGGATCGTTCCGATCAATGAAGTGCAGAAGATCGTTGATGGTCTCGAAAATTCACGTGTTCATGAATTCACGGATGAATCATCCATCCAGAAACAATTGAACGTCGCGCGGGATATACTTCTTAGAGCGTCGGTTGACCGCAAAAAGAAAGCTCTCTCTGGCTTTGAAGATGAGCTTGCTCGTTTACTCACCACTTTAGCGCCATACGAGAAATATAATGCATACGAAGCTGAACATAGTGACTATGCCAAACGCACCACATTGTATGAAAATACGGTAGTCGCTGATCGGCTTTTCAATTTGAATAAAGAGTATAACGGTCTCAAGGTCGATCAGGAAGATGTGAATACGTTCAATCTGCTTATGGTAGCTAAATCTATCATCGCTCGGGCATACGCCGATCTTATCGTAGACAATCAGGAGCACGTCGCACGGATCGCTGAAGTAGTATTTCCCAAGATACGGGCATATGCGGTCAAAAAGATGGGAGAGACAGAAGGCGATAATCAGACGAAACTCGCTAAGACAATGGTCTTGGAGTTTTTGAGGGATAAAAATATGCCGCGTTATGTTCGTCAAGGCATTGTGCGCGGTATGCTTGAAGACCGCCACGATGATATCCTTTTCGCGTTCGGGAAAGGATGGCGTGAATTCGGTACGGCAGGCATTCGGAATAAAGGACCTGAAAGTAAGTTTGATGAAATTCAGCTTCTCGAGCTTGAAGAGTTTGCGCGCAAATTGACGCCGCCGATCCTGCAGGGGCCCAATACCATGAACATCGTTACGCTGCTCCAGCAGACAGCGACGGTCAAACATATCATGAACGAGCTTCAAAAGTTCGTTAATGATCCTGCTAACAAGAATAAGCTTTCAGTTAATGTAAGGGAACTTATTGAAAAGAGCGATCTCTACAAGAAAGCGCTTGCTCGTCGCGATGGCGATCCATCTAAGCTGCCCGCTTTGCCCGATAAAAAGATCACTATCAGACTTACTGATGAAATAAAGCAGGCCATTCGTAACAAGCAGGTCACGTTTGCGTATGATAGTCGCTTGAATGCGGGCGAGATCGCTCATGTGTTAGGGGCTGATCTCATAAGCAATGAAGGCACTACGGTGCAGATATTCGATAATGTTGCAGGCATGCCCGCACTTACGTATGCTGCTAAACATCAAGGTTCGTTATTCGGGTTCCTCATCTCTGCAAGTCACAGTGAGCCGAATTTTCTGGGTTTTAAATTCGTTGTGGGGCCGCTCATGTCCCAGGTCGATACCCCATTCCAGCAAATGATCATGGGATTTCGTAATCTCATTGATTATGAAGACATCAACCTTGCATTTGCCGATACGAAATTCGACAGGAAGGCACAGAATGCGTTGCTAGAGCAGCATAACGATGATCTAGAATGGCTCAGCGGCGAAACACCTCGTCAGGAAGTCGGAAAATTCAGCTATTGCGGGGTCGACAAGGCAAAAATCATAGATTTCTACACAGGGTATTATGAACACCTGAAGAAGAGATCTATCCTCTACGGACTTGAATTACCTGAGGATGAGATCGCTGACCTTAAGAAAAATTATGAATTGCTCTACACTGCGTTCAGCGGTGCAGGGGCTGATAATGCAGGTAATTTTAAGGGCTTTATGCAAAAGATGGGATATGAGAATATTGAGACCATCAAACGGCATACCGCGGAAGTGAACGGCCGTTTCCCTGCATTCATCAATGAATGGTCGGTGGGGATGCCGGATCCTGGCAGCCTTGAGGCATGTATCATAAACTTTGTGGACTATTTCAGACAGCCTGATCAGGCAGGGGAAGACCTTGAAAATATCGACGCAGCGGTAGACTCGTTTAATAGAAAGAACTGCATTATTGCAACTGACCCTGATATTGACCGTGCTTCTATGACCATCAAATTGCCCAAAGGGATCCCCGGTAATGTTAAAAGTAATTTGATCGATGTTCTTACGAAGTATATGGAGTACAAGGGATTTTCTTCACATAAAAAGGCGGTTATTTTGTCGAAACTGCAGGATAAACTCGAAGATAAACTGCATCTTACGGCAAATGATGCGTGGGCATTCATGGCATTTAATCAGCTTTTGCCTGTACTGCAGGAACAGGAAAAATTACCTAAAGATGAGAGAGGCGATAAACTGTATGTTATTATCAAATCTCATGTGACCACTCCTGCGTTAGAAGATATCGCCGGCAAGTTTCGCGAACAGGGACATCACGTCTATACTGTCAATACATTTGTGGGATTTACGCTGCTTGCTGAACGTGCTGAACAATTCTTTAACATGTCGCGTGATGCATGGACACTCAAGCAAATGATCGAGCATGGGGTAGACGATCGCATTATAAAATTGGCATTAGAGATCATGGAAAGAACGTATGCACCGATCGAAGGAGAAATACAGGCGATCGATGATATGATGGAAGATTTGCGTAGTGCAATAAGGAAAGGTATCAGTACGATCGATGCGAGCGGAAAACAGACATTATTAGCGGCACTTTCGTTAGTTGCCCATCTTGAGATCGTATGCGGTGTTGAGGAATCGAACGGCTATGGTGAGTTCGGTAAAACCGAGGTGCACAACATTGATGCAGGTATTGTAGGCGATATCATAAAAGATGCGGCAGCGATCAAGAGTGTTGATCAGGTCGAGCAACTCATCAATGAGATCGCCAATTCATATGTGGTTGTTCCTGCTTCAGAGGGCCGAACGGCAATAACTGCAAAGGTCTTTGATATTATTGACGAACATATCAGAGAAAAAGACGGCGCATTGGCTGCGTATAAATTCGTTGAATTAGCCATCCTTCTTATGCAGAGGGCACCGCAGAACAAAGAAGATGCATTGTACGATGCATATCTCAATATGTGGAAATCGCTCGGCATAGTGACATCAACGGAAACATTATGGACGCGGTATCCTGGCGCTGATGGTGCTGATCAGAAGGTCAAGGCAATTGAACGGATCGAGAAGATCCTTTCCTATGCTATTGTAAAAATGCTTGGCGATACATCAAGACCGACTACATTGTTCGGCGGTAAATATTCATTCGATACCGATGTGGCAATGCCCATTGAGATCTATTGGGGCGATAAATATGACAGCAACTTCAAACGGTTCCCTGAAGAGGGGATTAAACTTTATTTACAGAGAAAATATAATGATGTAACGTATAAAATACAAGTCGTCATTCGTCCTTCAGGTACAGGTATGGAGAATAAGGATTATAATTTTTCAAGAGCCCACATACCAGCGGGCAAATCAGTACAAGAAGTGATCGAGGATACTGCTGTGGTAACACGTGAGATAGGAGAAGATTTCTTCGGTATTTCACCGAGAGATAGTGATTATGATCAAGAAACATATGTCGCGGTATTCGAACAAGGTCAGCTGGCAGGATTGTTGCAGACCATGAAAGCAAATGGCGACGAGAATGCGATAAAGATATTTGCGATACTTATGGGTCTCGATAAATTACCGCTTACTGATCTTGAGAATGAGGTAATAGACCATGCTATAAAATTTGCACGCACAGTGAAAAAACCGAAGGGCGCGTCGGTTGACATGGGAAAATATAATGAAGAAAAACGTATTGCTCAGGAAAAGAACAGAGAAATGATGACTACGTTTATTGCTTCTGAGGAGGTTAAAAACTACAAGGGTAAAATGGTGTCGTTCCTCGTGAATGGCCAAGAGATACTTGCTATTCCAGAAGCTGCGGCTATCGCATTGAACGCAGCGGTTGCTGATTATATCGTAAGCCTTATCGAGAAACGTGATGATCTTCAAACAGTGAGTTGTGAGGTTAAAGACCTTGCGATCATGGTAAGCAATGAGCTTGGCGATAAAGAAATAAAGGTAAAAAAATACAGGAAGCCGGAAGCTGCTGATGCGGTGGATGAGACCGAGACCACAACGGAATATCTTATCCGGGCGTAATATTTATTTTTTTAATATTCAAAAAGGGACGGACTACATCTGTCCCTTTTTGTTTTTCTGCACGAACACCACAATACATAGCCCCTTTCCTTATTGACTTTCTGGATGAGTATGATTATATTGTTTGTCCATAACGTAAGAATGCTTAGAATTGAGATAGGATGGACATGATTAAGAGGAATAAGGCATCACAAGAGTGTGTTGTTCCAGACATAGATCGTGCAAGTACCATTAAATTCGGCACGAGCGGGTGGCGCGAGCTCATGCAGCCCGGTGCGTATTCAGAGGGCAATGTAGGCCGCGTGGCCAAGGCTGTAGCCGAAGAACTTCTTGCACGTGTTAAAGCGGGTGTTTATTCTCCGAACAATAAGCAGAAGGTAAACGTATTGGTTGCCTTCGATGCGCGTGAACATGCCGATGTGTTCGCCCGCGTTGTCGTGGAAGTGCTCTCTGCGTATGAGGACATCGACGTCACGTTAGGTGATGCTATTGCTACCACACCGTCGGTAGTTTCACAGACACGGCAAGCCCTCGGCGAGAAAGCGTATGACCTTGCGCTGCATGTGACCGCAAGCCACAATGATACTCGTTATTGCGGGCTTAAGGTAGTGCAGGAGGGTGTTGTTGCGCCAGATGAATTCACGGCTGCGATCGCGGCGCGTGCTAATGATGCTGCGGTTAATTCAACCTACCCACGCCTGACGCTTAAAGACAGCGACATTAAGAAGGCCGCTATTGTCAAAGATATGGAAGAGCGGTACAGGGTGATATTCCGGGCAAGCATGCCGCAGATGATCGAGCTTATTAAGGCCTGCAGGGTGCGTGATGCGGCTTTTTCGTTCACGGTCGATTGCATGTACGGTTCGACGGCACCGTTTACCGTGATACTGGAAGAGATCGGCGCGCAGGTCATTCGCAAGGAACCGATGAGGACGCGGCCGTTCAAGCAGGGTAATGTCTTTAATGAAAAAGGCGAGATGAAGGGGTATCGGCCCGAACCAAACAAAGTATTTTTAGATGAAGGGGCATTCTCACGTTTTGAAAAGACAGCGGCCAACGGTTCTCTTTACATCGCGCTTGACGGTGACGGTGATAGGATGGCGTTGTGGGTCAAACATGAAGGTGCGGTCGTTGAATTCATACCGAATAAGCTTGGCGTTTTGTACGCGTGGTTTGCCGAGAAATACGAATACGCGCCGGGCGCTAAATTTATCGTAAGGACATTGCCGACCACAGCGGCGCTCGATGCTGTCGCGCAGTGGGCGCGCAAGAAACTTTTCGTCACGCCGGTCGGCTCGAAATATTTCGCTTCGTTCATGAAGGACGGATCAAAAACAAAAGCATCCGTGTGCACCGAAGAATCAGGGCATCAAGGTTTGAACATGCGCGGGGAGATGATCTTTGATGATGCGACCTCGCAGGCGGTGCATGTGATCGAAATGATGGCCTTAAGCGGCAAAGGTCTGGTCGAATTGCTCGATCATGCTGAGAAGGACATTGGTTTTAAAGGCGTCTACATGCGGGTCAATAAGGATCTGAAGGGCGGTCTTAAGAGTGAGATCGAACGTTTTGTTGGCGAGGATATGATGAAGCCGCTCAATGTTCAAACGTTCATGGATGTGCTTACCGACAAGTACGGAGAAAAGGTCGTGAAGGTTTCGGCGACTACTGCGACCGGCAAGGTCATGCCGCTTACATCGCTCATCGACCAGAAACTTTCCATTAAGGTCAATGAAGGTGTCCATGTTCAGTTTAAGGACCTTTCATGGGCGCAAGTGCGCCTCTCGGGGACCGAACCCGTTGCGCGTGTTTACACCGAAGTCAGTCAACATTCCGCTGAAACTGATGCAGATGCGAAAGCGCGGAGAGCACGCCTCGAATCTGCATTTACGTCCAGCATTGGGATCATTGAATAAATCAACGGGGACAGACACTAGTAGGGGATAAAATTGGGGACACACACTTTTTTGTGTGTGCCCCAATTTCAATATGCACGGTAGTCGCGGGCTTTAGCCCGTGTAGTTCCGCGAATATTCAAATAGTACAAACGCAGGCTAAAGCCTGCGCCTACCGTTCGCCGTTCACTATTCTCCGCTTGTAATCCCTTTTTCACTTCCTTTCCTTATTGACATTCAAAGCAGTTCTGCTACCATTACACTATTAAATGTATAAGATACATATATTTATGATAAAAGCGCATTTTATCCGCGTAGAAAAGTGTGCATTGTCGTTATTTTACAACCGATTGCAAATAAAAGACTTACAAAGGATAACGCATGAAATATCAAGCCATCCGCGGCATGAGCGACATCGTTCCGCCGGAGATCACACAATGGCAAGCGCTTGAAAGCGTGACGCGCTCGTTTCTCAATAAACGGTCGTATCAAGAAGTGCGCACGCCGCTCGTTGAATACACGGAACTTTTTACCCGTTCGATCGGTGAGGAAACCGACATTGTCTTTAAGGAAATGTACACCTTCGAGGACCGCAAGGGCCGCAGCTTGACCTTGCGGCCGGAGATGACCGCCTCCGTGGTGCGGGCCGTGATCGAGAACAATCTTATCGCGCAGGATGACACCGCACGTTTTTATTACATTGGGCCGATGTTCCGCGCTGAGCGTCCGCAGGCCGGACGGCGCCGCCAATTCCATCAGATCGGCGTTGAACTTTTTGGTAAAGCCGATTTCTTTCAGGATGCCGAAGTGATCATGCTGCTGCGTGATTTTCTTCTGGCGCTTGGCCTTAATGAGAATGAATTTGCGATCAACATAAATAGTATCGGATGCAAAACATGCCGCGAGCCGTTCAATGCGAAGCTCACCGAATATTTACGTTCAAAGGGTTCTGAGTTGTGCGGTGATTGCATGCGCCGGATGCAGACGAACATGCTGCGGGTATTCGACTGTAAGGTCGAGGCATGTAAAACAGTCTGTGCTGGATCGCCCAAGATCACGGACAATCTGTGTGATGAGTGCAATCATTATTTTGCGGGTCTGCGGCGCCAGCTCGATGATCTTAAAATAAAGTATGCGATCGTTCCTTCAATGGTGCGCGGGCTTGATTATTACAGCGGGCCGGTCTTTGAGATCACTTCATCGAAACTGGGCGCGCAAGACGCGATCGCTGCCGGAGGGCGCTACGACGGTCTGGTCAAGTCATGCGGCGGGCCGGATGTGGGCGGTATCGGGTTTGCGATCGGCGTTGAACGATTATTGCAGCTTGTGGGAACATCATTGGGAAGCGGACAAACTGATCAGCTCATCTACATCGCTCATTCAGATTCCGAGTCATCAAAGGCCCGGGCTCTTGCGTTGTATGCCGAACTGGTTAAGAATGACATTAACGTGTTCATCGATGTTGCCAAAGGATCGCTTAAATCGCAGCTGCGTCAGGCAAACAAGTTAAACGCGCGCTGCGTGCTCATCATCGGCGATGAAGAGCTGGATGAAGGGACCGTGTCCATTAAAGATATGCAGTCCGGCGAACAGTCCTCGGTCAAGTCCGCCGACGTTGTGAATGTAGTGAAGAAATTAATATCGTGACTGGATGTAGGGGCCGCAGATCTGCGGCCCTTACACATAAGACCACGTTCGTAGGGGCACGGCGCGCTGTGCACAGCAATGAAATAAAATATGTCTCCCCTTTTAAGGGGAGTGGCCCGAAGGGCCGAGGGGTTTTGAGCATTAGTACCTGTGCTCAAAACCCCCCGGTGCTGCGCACCACCCCCCTCGATGAGGGGGGACGAATTGAATAACAATCGGTGTCAGACACCTCGAACTAAAAGGAGAAACGGAATTACATGTTACGTACACACACCTGTGGAGAGCTGACCGTAAAGAACGTCAATGAAACAGTAACGCTGTGTGGATGGGTCGACAGCTGGCGCGACCACGGCGGGGTGGTTTTCATAGATCTGAGGGACCGATGGGGCATTACCCAGATCGTTTTTAATCCTGAGGCGGACAAAGAAATGCATGCGCGTGCGAGCAGATTGCGCACCGAGTTCGTCATTAAAACAAGCGGCACGGTCCTCAAACGCGCTCAGGCTGCGATCAATCCCAAAATAAAGACCGGCACGATCGAGGTCAAAGCGACCTCACTCGACATTCTCAACGAATCACCGACGCCGCCGATCGAGGTGGGCAGCGACGATAATATCTCAGAAGACCTGCGGCTTAAATACCGTTTTCTCGACCTGCGCCGTCCGGTCATGCAGAAACATCTGCATTTCCGCTACAAGGTAAGCAAGATCGTACGCGATTATTTGGACAGCTTAGATTTCATTGAGGTCGAGACACCGTACCTTACCAAAAGTACGCCCGAAGGCGCGCGCGATTATCTGGTGCCGTGCAGACTGGCGCCGGGCACGTTCTACGCCTTACCGCAGTCACCGCAGCTTTTCAAGCAGATCCTGATGGTCGCAGGCTACGACCGCTATTTTCAGATCGTGCGCTGTTTCCGCGACGAAGACCTCAGGGCCGACCGTCAGCCGGAACATACCCAGATCGACATGGAGATGTCCTTTGTCGACCAGAACGATGTGATGGCAATGGTCGAAGGCATGGTCAGGCGCGTGTTCAAGGAAATGTTCTCGCTCGACATTACAACGCCGCTTAAACGCATTCCGTACCAGGACGCCATGAATACCTACGGCTCGGACAAGCCGGACCTGCGCATTCCGCTTACCATGCATGACGCGACCGACATCTTTGCCAATACCGAGTTCAAGGTCTTTCGTTCTACACTCGACAGCAATGGCGTTATTAAAGCCATGAAAATACCGGGCGGGGCGAGCCTCTCACGCAAGGACATCGATGATCTGACCGCATTTGTGGCGCACTACGGGGCCAAAGGTTTGGCGTGGATGAAAGTAGCGCAGGGCGGGAAGTTAGAGTCACAGATCGCGAAGTTTTTTACTGAGCAAGAGCTCGAGGCTCTGCGTTCACGGCTAGAACTTACGGACGGCGACATCGTTTTCATGGTCGCGAGCACCTGGAAGGTCACATGTGATGCTCTTGGTGCATTGCGTGTTCATTTGGGGAAGAAGATGGGGTTCCTTAAGGAAGGTGTTTTTGAACTGTGCTGGGTCGTCGATTTTCCGCTGGTGGAATGGGACGAAGAAGAGAAGCGTTACATGGCATTACATCATCCGTTCACATCGCCACGCACAGAAGACCGTGAGTTGGTTGACACCAATCCCTTGGCAGCCCGCGCCCAGGCCTACGACCTGGTCTTGAACGGTACTGAGATCGGCGGAGGCAGCGTCAGGATCCATGAAGAGAAGTTACAGGAGAAGATCTTTGGCTTGCTGGGGATATCCAAGGAAGAGGCGAAGGTCAAATTCGATTTTCTCTTAAGCGCGCTTACCTACGGTGCACCGCCGCACGGAGGGATCGCGATCGGCCTTGACCGTTTGATCGCGATGCTGCTCGGGCTCGATTCGATCCGGGATGTGATCGCATTCCCGAAGACCCAGAAGGGCACATGTCCGCTTACGGACGCTCCGTCCGAGGTAGATGAGAAGCAGCTGGAAGAATTGTCGATCAGGGTACGAAAGGCGTAATTTGTATGTCCCCCTTTGAAGGGGGATTGAGGGGGATGTTTCGTGCAAGTACCAGATACGTAACACCCCTCGTCTCCTTCGGAGACACTCCCCTCAAGGGGAGAGAAACACCAATTTCGACGGCGCCGTCGGAATTACGTTGAAATCCAAATAATAGTATGCATATTTGCGACATTTATTACGTCGTCATTGCGAGCGAAGCGAAGCAATCTACGTATTGAGATTGCCGCGTCGCCCTACGGGCTCCTCGCAATGACGACATAACAAATTGGTTGTTAAGCTCTTTATGCAAGAGTCAATATTCTTACAATCTGAGCATGAAGTACGGTTGCTTACGGGCGTAGTGGACAAGAATATCCGTACGATCGAGCGGTTGACCAACGCTGATGTGTGCCTGCGCGATACCGAGATCATCATCAAAGGCAAAAGCCCGAAGGCGATCGAGACGTGCAAGAACCTGATCATGTATCTTTTACAGGAACATGGGCAGGGACGTTCGATCGATGAGTTATTACGCGCTGAGGTCGAGAAGCGCGAGCGCAAAGTTGCAGCGCTTGATGAGGTCGTCACGTTCGCACATCATAACAAAGAGATATCACCGCGGACCAAGGGGCAACTTGCATTTGTAAAAGCCGTCTACGACAATGATGTTGTTTTTTGCATCGGCCCGGCGGGAACGGGGAAAACATACCTGGCCATGGCGCTTGCGGTCGAGTATTTGAAACAAGACAAGGTCGAGCGCATCATTCTCTCGCGCCCGGCGGTCGAGACCGGCGAGCGGCTCGGGTATTTACCCGGGGACCTGAATGCAAAGATAAATCCGTATTTGCGGCCGTTGCTCGACGCGTTACATGAAATGGTGCCGGCCGAAGAAATTTCGCTGAAGATGGAGCGCGGGCTGATCGAGATACTGCCGCTTGCGTACATGCGAGGACGGACGCTCAATGACGCGTTCGTTATTCTTGATGAGGCGCAGAACGCATCGCCGCTGCAAGTGAAAATGTTCCTTACCCGGCTCGGGTTCGGTTCAAAAATGGTCGTTACCGGTGACATTACGCAGATCGACATTCCCGCAGACAAGAAGTCGGGCCTGGTGGAGGTCCAACGGATATTAAAGGGGGTCGGTGGCATACAATTCATTTATTTAACTGAAAAAGACGTGGTCCGCCATTCATTAGTAAAGGAAATCTTAAAAGCCTATGAAAAAAAACATACCCGGCCGAAGAAGTAGTTTTACCTCAGGTATTTTGGTGCGCATCCTGATCTTCGTCATTGCGTGGGCAGCGATCGTTGCGGTCTCGATCTACGACCGTGAACTGGTGCGTCCGTGGAAGACAATGTTTCGGGAAGGCGAACCTGCTGCGAAGGATTTTTACTCACCCTACAGCTTTACCTACGTTAACGAGGTCGAGACCGAACAGAAAAAACGCTACGAGCAGGACCGCGTGCGTGATGTCTACCAGCGCGAGATCGGCCATCTTAATGGCGTAACGAACGAACTACAGGTCATTGCCGAGTTGCTGAAACAACCGTTGGTCGAAGGGGCGACGTTCGCCGAGAGCATTGCACAGGCCGGACTGAAAGAGATCGATCCAGCGGTCGCAGCTGAGATCGGGGATCTCGAGATGCCCGAGGATTTCCTGACGATCGTCAAGGAAGCGCTTGTGGTGTATGCCAACACCAACCTGCTCAGTTTGACACAAAAGATCGAGCTTTTTAAGAACGGTATGAATTCGATCACGATCGCTGACGGTCAAAGTACCGAAACCTACCAGGTCGCGGGGATCATGACCCTTAACGAAGAACTCTCGAAGATCGAACGCAAGGGCGAAGAATTGTTCCCGAAAGACCGCAAGAAGCGCGCTGTCTTCGTCGGGATCATTAAAGGTGCGCTCAAACCGAACCTTGTGTTCGCACCGAACCTTACCCGGCAGATCAAAGATCAAGTCTACGCAGAGACGCAGCCGGTCTATGACCGTATCGTCAA
>JAFGJY010000013.1 GCA_016928875.1 Candidatus Omnitrophota bacterium
GCCACGGCTTAAAGAAGCGCGTTTTTTAACGATGCACGCAAAACCCAGGGCCATGATCGATGTTTCAGATGGCCTTGCACAGGACCTTGGCCATATGCTTGACGCAAGTAAATGCGGGGCCATGTTGTATGAAGTGCAACTGCCGATCTCCAGTGAGCTCAAAAAACATTATACGAAACATTCTACTCAGATACAGCATGTGCTGGGCGATGGCGAAGATTATGAATTGTTGTTTACCATGAGCCGGGCCAAGGCCGAACGTTTGTATGCATACATTGAGAAGCATAAAGTCAAAACACGATTTACAGTAATAGGCAAGATCATCCGAGAAAAAGGAATACGCTTAGAACGTGTAGATGGTAGTGTGCAAAGGGTTTTGGTGCGAGGGTATGAACATTTTAAATAAAAATTAAACCATTTCACCTACGCGGTGTGAAAAAAGCTCTTCTCACACCGCGTAGGTGGAGCGTTGGCATATGAAAAATTTTAAACTATAAAGTGATGTGATGGAGGATGAAAGGCATGAGCGATTATAGTGTTGAGAAAAGTTATCCGTTCGATGTAATAGAGCCGAAATGGCAGGATGCGTGGGAGAAGGAAGGTCTCTTTGAACCCGATGTCAAGAAACACGACAACAAATACTATTGTCTGGTGATGTTCCCGTATCCGTCGGCTGCGTTGCACGTCGGACACGGGCGAAATTACATCATCGGCGATGCGGTTGCACGGTATAAGTTGATGCGCAGGTTTAACGTGCTCAGCCCGATGGGGTTTGATGCCTTTGGCCTGCCGGCAGAGAATGCGGCGATCAAGAACAATATTCCGCCAAAAGTCTCGACGCTTACGAACATTGAGACCATGAAACGGCAACTTCGTCAGTGGGGGATCGGCTATGCATGGTCACGCGAGGTCAAATCATGTATGCCGGATTATTACAAATGGACGCAGTGGCTTTTCCTGAAATTATATGAAAAGGGCCTCGCCTATAAGAAAAAAGCGAACGTCAATTGGTGTTCATCATGTCAGACTGTGCTGGCTAACGAACAAGTCGTTAATGGGGCATGTGAACGTTGTGATAGTGTTGTCGAATCGCGCGATCTCGAACAATGGTTCTTTAAGATCACTGATTATGCCGATCGTTTGTTGGCGGACCTGAAGTTGCTTGAACATTGGCCTGAAAGGGTCAAGACCATGCAGGAGAACTGGATCGGTAAAAGTTTTGGGGTGGAGATCGATTTCCCGCTGGTTGGCTCGGACAAAAAGCTCACCTGTTTTACGACCCGTCCGGACACTATTTATGGTGCTACCTATATGGTCATGGCTGCCGAACATCCGATGGTGCCGGAGTTGATCAAGGGCGCGAAGAACAAAGATAAGATACAGGCCTTTATCAATAAGATCAAGCTGGAGGATAAGGTCGATCGCACGAGCGATGAGACGGAAAAAGAAGGCATCTTCACGGAGAGTTATGTCATCAATCCGCTTAATAATGAAAAGATACCGCTATGGATCGCCAATTACGTCCTTATGGATTATGGTACCGGGATCGTGATGGCAGTGCCGACCCACGATACGCGCGATTTTGCATTTGCAAAAAAGTATGATCTACCGATGAGGATCGTGATCGATGATCCGAAGGGATCGCTCTCGCTTGATACAATGAAGGATGCGTATGTCGAAGTGGGGAAGATGGTCAATTCAGCGCAGTTTAACGGGCTTATGAGCGATGGTGCGATCGAGAAGATCTCAGATCATATTGAAGAGAAAAAGTTCGGCAGAAGAACGGAGAATTTTCGTCTGCGGGATTGGCTGATCTCACGGCAGCGTTACTGGGGAGCACCAATACCGATAGTTTATTGTAAAAAATGCGGGACCGTACCGGTGCCTGAAAAAGACCTGCCGGTGATCCTGCCCGAGAATGTCAAATTCAAACCGACCGGCGTCTCGCCCTTAAAGGACAATGCGGCATTTGAGAACGTTGCATGTCCAAAGTGCGGAGCAGTAGGAAAGCGCGAAGTTGACACGATGGATACCTTTGTGTGTTCGAGCTGGTATTATTTGCGCTATCTTTCAGCGACTGATGATACACAATCATTCGATCCAACACTTGTCAATAAGTGGCTTCCGGTCGATCAATACATCGGCGGTATCGAACATGCGATCTTGCACCTTTTGTATTCGCGATTCATTACCAAGGTGCTTTATGACCTAAAACGTGTTTCGTTCACAGAGCCATTCGGCAAATTATTTACACAAGGCATGATCATAAAAGACGGGGCGAAGATGAGCAAGTCAAAAGGCAATGTCGTAAGCCCTGAGCCGCTCATCGAAAAATACGGAGCAGATACAGTTCGCCTTTACACGCTTTTCATTGGACCGCCGGAGAAAGACGCGGAATGGAATGATCGTGCGGTCGAAGGCTGCTATCGGTTCCTTGGCCGGGTGTGGCGTTTTGTCAATAATTACAAGACCTGGCAGCCGGAAGGGAAGCTCACCTGTAAAGATATTCGGCGCTATACGCATGAGACGATCAAAAAGGTGACCGAAGACCTCGAAGGCGATTTTCATTTTAACACAGCGATCAGCTTTGTGATGGACCTTGTTAATAAGGTCTATCAATTTGCGGCAAGCAATGAGGAGGATAAAAAACAATTATATGAGACCGCGACCGCGATCGTTCTATTGCTTGCGCCATTTATTCCGCATATGAGTGAAGAGCTATGGAAGATCCTTGGCAACGAAGGGTCAGTATTTAAGGCCGCATGGCCTGTCTTTGATAAAAGGGCGCTTGTGGTTGATGAAGTTGAATTGGCAGTGCAAGTATTAGGCAAGGTACGGTCCAAGATCGTTGTGGCGATCAATGCTACGAA
>JAFGJY010000114.1 GCA_016928875.1 Candidatus Omnitrophota bacterium
CGGATCGATGAAATGTACGATCCTTTGGATAACGCGGAATTTGAACTCACTGGTGTAATCACGCGTAAAAAACCAGTAAAGCCCCCCGCCGATCAGGGCCCCGATGATGAGCGGGTATGCCAATGCTTTTGCCTGTTGCGGATCTCCGGTGGCCATAACACCGATGAACAGTCCGCCGAATATGACCCCCACGATCCCCCAGCTCATGTAGATCTTACGCACGACCTTAAGTCGCTCCGCTTCGAGGTCTTTGATGTCGTTGATGAGCTCTGTATTGTAAAATGTCCTGAGTTCTTCGATGGTTTTCATATGACGTTATTCCTTATTTTGCACTTACAGGTGATCGTATTTGCCAATTTTGTAGGAAGTGACAACGATCGTCTGGCTTCTTCCCTCCATCTTGATCACAAGCGTGTGTGTCTTACCGCCGGCATTCTTAAAGAACGACATGCCTCCGCCAGACGGTTTTCTACCGAGGCGCGGGCTTGGATTAAACCCGGCCTGAAGGAATGCGGCATGCAGTTCATCATCTTCGGTGATCGCAAACCAGCGCTTTACGACGTACGTAAAACCCTCAAGCAGGTCCTCTTGCCAGCTCCAGTCGCTGGGCGGTGTTTCGCTCACGAGCTTTGCATCGCCGTAAACTTTTTTAAGCACGGGCATGATCACGGCATCGAGTGCTTTTACATCAGCGCGGGTCGGTTTGATCGCCGTTGCAGTGTAAAAGCCGGGATTGTCTGAAATGTCTTGTATTTGAGAAGAAGCCGTGCGTGGCGCAGATTGTTTGGTCGGTTCTGATGCGTGCTTGTCATCGCTCTTCCCTGAACATCCGGTGCATACAATGATAAAAAGTAAAATTAATGTACCACAATAATTCTGACGTGGATTGATGATCGTTGGTCGTTGCATGGTTTTCTCCTTGCGTTCATGCTGCTGTGGGGCAAGAGGCGGTGTGGTGTGGTTTTGCATAACTTTATTAAGTTTAATTAGTTACATCATAATACCTTTTATTACGCAAAAAATCAAGCGCACAAAATAGGACTATTTTCGTGATAATTCGATTGACGGTTTTGCGGTGCTGTACTACCATAGTGTCCGTTCATCGTAAAACCATCCACAATTCCATAAAGGAGAACGCAATGAAAAAGCTGACCAGTATCATCATCACCTCATTTCTCTTTATCGTAAGCTTTTTAACCGCATCTGATCGGACAGAAGCTGGCTTTGATACCTTCAGACAAAAGAACAAAGAGGATCTTTCATCAGAAGAGACAAGCAAGATCAAGTGGGAAAATCTTGAAACCACGGAATCGGCGTCGGGCAAGATAGACAACCTTGAAGATCAGGTAAAGCTCGAAGATCTCGAGATGAAAGACAATCCGACCGTCGAAGCAATGAAAGATGACATCACCGAACAGGCAGAAGTGATAAAAAGCAATATCGCTGAACAAGTCGAGGAGTGGAAACGCTAACCAAGGCTGGAACAAAAAAAGGCGCATCATATCATTGATGTGCCTTTTTTTATTGCTTCCTCACAAAATACCACGTCCGTAAGGGTGTGGAGGGATGCGAATCCTCCGCGGTGTGATAAGAGCTTTTCTCACACCGCGCAGGTGAAGAATCCGGAATTAGTACAAACGCAGGCTAAAGCCTGCGGCTACCGGACGAGATAAGTATGTGTGAAAAAAGATCGCGAACAAGCGCAGCGTGGTCTTTAACCAAATGCCACGTCCCTGCAGGCAGGTTCCCGGGCGTGGGAGGTTACTTTTTCTTTATCTCAGAGACAATATCCCGCCCGATCATTGTTCCCAGGAATGAAAGCTCTTCCCGTAACGCTTCGTAGCACGGCGTGGTGTCATGACGATAACACGGAAAGATGTTATTTTTGAAGGTAGACGGCACGGTCAATGTTCCGTTCTTGATGCTTAAGGGATATTTCCAGCAATTTATGGGTTTGTAATACCACTTATGTCTGCCGAACTGCTCTGCTAATCGTTGTAATGCACATGCCCCGTCCTTAAGCAAAAAAACGCAGGCGTGCATGGTTTTTTGTAAACGACGGATGTTCAGTTTTGCGGTACTTCCCTTCCTCGTGATCATCTCAAATACGATCTTGTTGACCTCATTAAATGTGCGCCTGCGATGCAGGAGCCGGTGCCTGCCCGTCGGACGATCGATGGTAATGACATTGCCTTTTATTTCACAGCCTAATCGGTACAATTCACTTGAGTGATCGCACGCGAGCCGGGTTAAGATCTCGGCCTCTTCCGCCGTGACCGCGACCTTAAGGCTACAACACATGCCGAAACACTTTTCTGTTGTGAAAGAACACGCAAGCACACCGCCCTTACGAAGACGGTCTGTATCGATGACCTTTATGAGCGTTCTTAAGCGTTCTTCCGTTTTTGGAAATGCGGTATGGCTCATGATAGCACCATTGGTGTCAGACACCGTTATGTTTAACATTCGATGTCGTCCCGGCCGGAGCGCCCTCCCTCTCATGTCATCCCCGCGAAAGCGGGGACCTAGGTCCTTCGTTCTCAGATCCCGGATAAGCCTTCGGCTTTCCGGGACGACAACGGAGGAAACAAGGACGAGGTATTTATGAGATCAATTCCCGAACAACTTCCCTACATCGACGTTCTTACGTTCGGCTTCGGATATCTCAAAGAGGGTCTTCGGCTTGTAATTCATCATGCCGGCAAAGATGTTCGTCGGGAACATCTCGAGCGCGTTGTTGTAATCGGTCACTGCAGCATTGTAGGCACGCCGCGCGGCCGAGATCTGCTCTTCTATCTCGTTTAGTGAACCTTGTAGTTGCAGGAAGTTTTGATTTGCTTTAAGGTCGGGATAATTCTCGACAGCGACCATGATGCCGCGCATTGCCTGCTGCATCTTATTGTCAAGATCGACCCGTTCGTCATCGGAGAGCTGCCCTGAGACCGCTTTGGCGCGCAGCTCCGTGATCGTGGTGAGCGTGCCCGCTTCATGCTGCATGTAATTCTTCACCGTTGCTACAAGGTTCGGAATAAGATCATAACGTTTCTTGAGCATCGCATCCATGCTCGCGAACACATTAGCGACCTGGTTCTTCTTCGCTACCAGACTGTTGTAGATCACTACAACAAAAAGGACGACAACGCCAAGTACGATCAATAATGGGACCACAGCCACCTCCTTATTAGAACGAAATGTTAATTAAACGGTATCTGATTAAGCGTTTTATTCTTACTGAATTTGGTGCCTTTTACCGTAAGCTCCAAAGTGAGTGCATCGTCAATGATCTGGTAGAGCCGAACACCCGGCGATACGGGGATGGCATCATCGATCGCAACAGCATCGCTGATGTCCGCGTCTGCAGCGGCGTGAGTGCCGAGTTCCCAGCCCGAACTGACGAAACCATGAAAATAGCGGCCTTCAGCGAAGACAAAAACCAGGCGGACCGTTCGGAAATTCAATCCGAGACCTGCATGTATCTCGCGCATGTTCATGAAGGTCTCCTCGCCGCTCACGTTGTTGTGGGCGATCCCGCTGCCCCAGGCACCTCCGAGCAAAAAGACTTTTATGCCAACATTACTAAAGACCGCATAGCCGGCGCTTTTTTCAAGTATTTCTCGCGCTTCAGGATGTTTTTCAAATAACATAGCAAGCGTTTCTGCTACAGAACGTCGGATCTCGGCTTTTTTAAGCTCGACCGATCCGCCAAATGCGTACAGCGTTGGCTGCAGGACCATGCCCATCACCAATGAGAAAACTACGATCGTACAATACTTCCTCATGTGTTCTCTTGTGTATTTCCATAACACCGCTGTCTCCCTCATGCTTGCTTCTGGATCATCTCGCCAAGCAGGATCTCCGGCAATTTCTGTGCGTCGATGCGAATACCGCCGTCATGCTCGATCTTAAGCGTGTACAATGTGCCGGGCAAAAACACCGTACCGGGTGCCTCGATCTGAGCGTTCTTGATACCCATGGTATGCGCCTTCTCAGCATCGAGCGCGTACTCCCAGAACGATCTCCAGATCTTCTCCTGTGCTGCGACCGACGCATGTTCGACTTTGTACCCATCGGGCAGTGAATATTCGGGCGTGATATCGTACTCTTGCGTGTTCTCGCCGTCCAGCATGAACGCTTTGAGGAACAAATAAGCGCTGCGTCCCTTGATCGCATCCCCTGCGGTAACGAGATCATCGTTAAAACGGATGACCAGTGACTGGAATTGGATCACATTGCCGCTAAAGGTGAAGTACTGTGGTGTGAGGGGTTGGCCCGCCGAATCGTATTCGAGGAATTTTATTTTTGTCTGAATAGTATTGGTAAGCTCATCAAGCGTTGATTCGACCACCAACACTTCGGCAATGCGCGTCTCTGCCTGCAGCCGTTCGATCACGCGTTCAAGGACCTTCTTCTCATTAAAATGACGGTAGGCAAAATATCCCGCCACCATAAGCGCAAGAAGAATGATTAGTGTAACGATGCGAAAGAGTTGTTTGATCATAACGCTACGAGTTAAACACCGAGGGGACACACACGCGTGTGTCCCCTGTTTGGATGAATTGGGGAGACACGCGTGTGTGTCCCCAATTCATTATTAGCTTTTCTCTGCCTGCCGTTGCTGCCATTCGTCGATCAATGAACCGACACTGTCGCCGACGGTCTTCTTCTCAAAAACATGGACCATGAAATCGTTCTTGTACCGTATGCCGACATGGCGCTTGGGGGTCTCAGCCTTTGAATAAATGAGAATGTCGTACGTCTCGGTGTTGTAATTGACGTTACAGAACAGATTGACGGCGACAAAGGTAACGATCGCCAATACGACCAAACCGATAAGACCGCTTACAATTTTCATGCTCCCTCCGCTAAAGTTTTTACGCTACTTTGTAATATTTTTTATCTTTCCAACGATTGTGCGTCCACATCCATTGTTCAGGATAGATCCTGATCATGCCTTCAAGGATACCGTTGAGCTCTTGGGTGATCTCCTCAACGGTGCGGTCTTTATCATTCTCGATCGTGGGGACAATGGGTTTCAATATGATCTTGAACTTGCCGGAATCGGTCCTAATGCAAAACGCCGGGATAAGCGCGCTTTGCATTTTTATTGCCGCACGGGCCGGCAGGGTCGTGGTCGAGGCCGGCGTGCCGAAAAAATCGAGCCATGGCTCGGCATTCCCGCCCCATTGGTCGATCGCCATCGCAACGAGATGGTTCTTTTTAAGTTCCCGGATGGTGGTCCGAGCCCCCATGGTATTTGAACACGTTTCTAAGTGAGCTGCTTGACGCATCGATATGATCCAACGATTCATGTAGGGGTTCCTCAATGTCTTACCTATTATCGTCGAGGGGATATTCTGTAAATATGATATGAAAGAAAGGTATTCCCACGAACCCAAATGGGACATGACGAGTATGATCCCATGTCCTTTCGCGAGGGCCTCTCTGGCGTTTTCCATGCCTTCAAACTCAAAACATTCATGTGCCCGCTTCGCAATGCGTGGGGTGTTGAACAATTCAAGAAAGCAAAGCCCAATATGGCAAAAATTTGCGTGCAAGATCTTACGTTTGGCTTCCCGAGTCAATGAATCGCCGAATGCGATATCGAGGTTTTTCATGGCGACCTTACGGCGTTTAGGTAATATGTAATACATAAAAATGCTTAAATGCTTGACGATCGCGGTTGTTATTACTCGCGGCAAAAGGCGCATGCAGGCCACCAATACACGTAGGCACGAGTACTCTACCAAGTGCGTTATTCGGGCAAGGAACGGTGTTCGCTGGTAGACTTGTTTTGGTTTTGTCTGTGTGAAAGTTATCATTTAAACGTTTGCCTCTTGCAATAATTCAGCAATGAACTCTTTTACCGTTGTGATCTGTGTGATCGGATCGACGTTGCACCCGGTCATGAAAAGTCCGTTCTCCCAATCCCCTTCACGCGCGGCCAAGAGGGCCTGAGCAATGCAGAACGGCACTTT
Organism: Candidatus Omnitrophota bacterium; assembly: GCA_016928875.1. Classification (GTDB taxonomy): domain Bacteria; phylum Omnitrophota; class Omnitrophia; order JAHJGZ01; family JAFGJY01; genus JAFGJY01. The sequence goes on from JAFGJY010000114.1 coordinate 5,976, forward strand.
TTTCATATCGCACGTTATCAAGCATTTGTACGGACATTTGAATTTCTCCCGCTGCCCTGAAAGCATGCGCTCGACGAGCGGGGATCTCAGCACGCGCACCGGCAGTCCGACCGGGCTTTGGACCACGGTCACATCACCCGCGCATGCCCTAATGTAATGCTCTTGTCCTTTACGTTCCATACCGCTTTCTGCGGTACAGATAAACCGGGTGCCGATCTGAACGCCGGCAAAACCCATCGCGAGATAACGGTCAATGTCTGCACGACACGTGACCCCTTCCGCAGCGATAAGTGGAATGCGTTTGTGTTCTTCACCGAGGACTTCCCTGGCTTCCGCAAGGATCTTATCGATCGAACAGGTCTCAGGATGTTCGATCTGTTCGTACGAGAATCCCAAATGTCCACCGCATAACGGGCCCTCGAGTATTATTGCGTCCGGTACGCGATCGTATTTTGACCGCCAGGTCTTCATTACGAGTTTAAGTGCACGGCCCGATGAGACGACCGGGACGAGAGCTGTTTTTTCATCAACGTACGCGGGTAATCGCAACGGAAGCCCTGCGCCTGAAATAATAAGATCGACGCCCTCTTTTACTGCAGTACGAACAAGGGATTCGTAGTTGGTGAGCGCGACCATGACATTAACGCCGAGCGGTCCCTTCGACCCCGTGATCGAACGCGCGATCCTGATCTCGTCGACGAGCTTACATTCGCTGTCCTCGATGTATCCCGCGTTCAGCGTTTTATCAATGTCTGCCAATCCCACGCTAGCGATGACACCGATGCCGCCTTCGTTGATCACCGCACCTGCCAAGCGGCCGACACCGATACGCACACCCATGCCGGCTTGGATGATCGGAAGTTGCGCAGTATGTCCTTTTATCGTTAATTCGGGTAACGGTCTATTCAAAATTCGCTTTCTTTCTCATTACATCATTACGTCTTCTTTTTCACCGCCGGCAGCAATGCCGCGTTTGGAGTTTTTGATAAAGTCGACAAAATATTTAACTTCGGCGCTCGTGCACTCTTGCTCGATCCGGGCGATCGCATTGGGCCGGCTTAGGCCTTCTAAATAAAGTATTTTAAACGCGTTCTTGATCTCTTTACGAACGTCAGGCGAGAACCCGGCGCGTTTCAGTCCGACAATATTTACATTTGTCATGCATGCCGGCCGACCGCCACCGGTCAGGTACGGCGGGATATCCATGTTCACCGCTGAAAGCCCCGAGACCATTGCGTATTTCCCGATCCTGCAGAATTGATGGACAACCACACTGGCCGAGACAAATGCGTGATCTCCTACTTCGACGTATCCGCCAAAGACGACCGTGTTGACGGTGATAACGCCGGTCCCGATCTGGCAATTGTGCGCCACATGCGTGTAGCCCATGAGGAACGTATTATCTTTTATGACCGTCTTTGTACCTGCTTTTGTGCCGCGATGGATCGTACAGTATTCGCGGATACGATTGCCATTACCGATCTCGAGGAAGGTCTCGGAACCATCGAAGGCGATGTCCTGAGGGATATCACCCAGGATAGCGCCGGCATGGATGAGGTTGCCGTTGCCCATCGTCGTACCTTTGAAGATCACCGCACCGGGACAGATCATGTTATTCGAACCGATGGTAACGCCCTCTTCGATCACAGCATGCGGACCGATCGTGTTGTTATCGCCAAGAATGGCTTTTTTGCTGACCACAGCTCGTTCGTGAATGGTGTTCATCGTCTAGCACTCCTAAACTCAATTATTCTAGTTTCTAATTACTCTAATGACTAAAAATCCCCAAAACCCAATGTCCAATATTACCTCTTGTCGTTAGCGCAATTAGACATTAGGTCAATTAGAAATTCACATCACAATGTGATCAATATTGTTCCAAAAGCGTGAGCAATTTTTTTGCTGATTCGCTTGGCTCCACTTTTTTGTGGACGAGAATATCCTTGGCCGTGAGCGCCCTGTCATAGTAGACATGGTTAGAATCAAAATCAAAATAAAGCCGCGAACCTTCGAGCTTTGCCCCGGCAAAAAGGCCGCGTGCTTTTGAATACGAATAAATACCACCCTTAAAATGAAGGTCTGTTGCTGCTCCCACATCACGCCCGACCGGCCCTGCCGCGAGCCCCGCATCAGCGCCGAGTTTAAATGATGTCTCGAGTAAACCGTTCAAACCGCGTTCTGATGAGATCACAATAATATGATCGATCGCTTCCCCACCGATCTGGAATCCTAGACTTCCGCCTGCTATCTTGAAGAACGCCGGGGCGCTCCACTCGCCTGTGTCAATGTTCCGCGCGATAATAACACCTTTGCCGTATTTGGCGCCAAAGATAAAACCGCCGTTGACGGTCGTCGGAAAGATCGCAACCGCTTTGCACGTTTGCAACAAAGACCGTGGTATTGCTTCATCCGGCATTGAGGTCATCTCTTCAAAAACGAGTGTCGCATCGCTCAGAAGATCATCCCAGCGTGTTTGCGCGAAGGATACCGAAGGAATAAGCGTCAGGATAAGAACAACTACTGCAAATTTGGCGTACGTTTTCATGGCCCTAACCTTTCTTTGAGTGAACGGATATTAGGCAGGATGTACTATTTACCTATTAATACTAGTAAGCAGAACATTATTTATACCAAAAAATTGTGTTTAACACAAGGCAATTAACAGAACAAAGCAGGAATGCGGAGGTTGGGAAAATAATGCAGGTAATCGGCGTCCCAATGGCTACAGGGCGTAGGCATGACCAGCATCTAACAGCTCTTGATTGAGATACTTACCGTCACGCTGGATAACGGCAGGATCGGCCTCTCCCGGCAGATACAAAAGGTCAGCGACATAGCGCCCGTGAAGATCGGTAGAATACGTCCTGATCACCACCGTAGGTGCATCCTTCAGTGTTCGTTCAACGAAATGTTTGGCCTGCTTCCCTCGCGGGGTATCCACCTCAAGCGCATTGATGCCGCGCAACCTGATGCTCTGGCGGATAAAAACACCGCCCCCGCAATCAATAATGAGCATGAGCGTATCCCCATCTATCACGCGTTCTATCGTTGCTGGATACAAATAGTCCGGCCTGCGGGTGCTGATAGGCACGTCAGACCGCGGCATCGTGCGTACCACATGGAATCCGCAATCGACCAAGACATGTCCCGGTTGTGCCTTAAGACGCTCGCTCTGAAATTCTGTGGCCGTTCCAAATATGCCGCTCCGTAAATTTGTTGCTGATTTGAGCGTTGCAGGCGTACCGTCCTTAAGTATCCCCAATTGTCTGCGGTCAGCGCGTGGGCTGTGCCCGCGTAAAAGCGCGTTTTCTTCACGAATGAGCTTGCGAAGTTGTCGGTGTGAGAGGCGGTTCTGCTCCGCGATCGACTCGTACCGTGCGCGCATGTCGGGTTCTTTCAGATTGAGCAGTTCAGCGTAATGCGTCCAGCACAATTTCGACGGCGCCGTCGATTTTGGGTAGGTCAAATAAAACTTTCTCATCCGTTCGAGATTGCGCTGCGAGAACCCTTCCCCGTACTTTTTGGTGAGGTCTTTGGAAAGGCGTTCAAGAAGGTTCGCGCCGTAGGCTGCTCTTATCTGCTTCTCTTGCTCAATGTTGACGATGCGCTTCCCAATTTCCCAATAACAGTCTGCTAGCGCGTGACGTGCCTGTTCGAAGAGATGACCGATCTCCTGAATGAGTTTTTTGTATTTTTGTGCGGCTAATGATCGTTGCATGGTGTGCGGATGTTGTTAAGGATTTGTGATCCTACAGTAATAATTATAAAACGGAGGAAATGTAAAAGCAAGGATTAGTTAGCACATCATATTGGCATGAAATAGGTTAGATTATGGCAAGTATGTGAATAAAACCCCTCACCTAATAAGGGATCAGTAAAAAAATCCAATGCCTTAACGTCCGCTGATCTCGTACCACCATAAATGTGAAGGACGCTCTCGGCATGCACGCCACAATGTCTTGGCGCTTTCGGTAGCCAGCATTTTCTCGCCGTTCCTGAAGAATGGCTTAACACCACGGATGCCGTTCTCGTAATATTCTTTTGCTTGAATGAGGCATTCCAAAATATCGGCATCGCGTACTATCTTCGCCAATCGTGACTTTTGCTCCCGATCTTCGGTTCGCAACGCGCGCAATGTTCTCTTCAACGCATGCGGTAATCCCGCGGTCTGTTGTTCCGCGACCGTTCCCTCTGCGGCATAGGGATCTACATAGCGTTTTGCCATTTTATGCATATCGCCCGTACGCGCTTCATGGAGGTCGTGGAACAGTGCTATTGCCATCGCTTTCTCCGCATCTGCGCTTTCGAGCGAGGCTATCACAAATGCAAGTACCGCGCACCGGTAACTATGATCAGCGACAGATTCGGGTTTTTGCACACCGGCAACGAGCCATCCCGAACGCGGCGTTCGCTTGAGCATCCCCGCCTCGTAGATCAGATCAGCCAGTGCCTGTCCCGCATTCTGTTTTCTTTTTTTCTTCATGATACGGCCTTTCTTTGCTTTGTGATCTCATAACAGATGATCGCGCATGCATTGTTAACATTGAACGAAAGTGTGGCACCGTTCATCGGTATGGTGATCTGCTGATCGACTTCATCAAGAAGATCGGTACTGATACCATGGGCTTCAGCGCCCATGACCAGCGCCAGAGGGAATTTGAATGTAATGTGGGTCAGGTCCCGTGCCGTATCACTTGGCAGGGCCGCGTACACGGAATACCCTATCGCACGTGCTTGGGCAAGTGCGGCCTTAAGATCATCAACACGCGCTACCTGTACGTAGTTCTCACCGCCTGAAGCGACATGCATGACCGTATCATTAACACTACACGCTCCCCTTTCAGGCAGCACCATCGCAAAATTACCGAAACATGCCAGCATGCGCATGATCACGCCCACATTATGCGGATCATTGATCCCGTCGAGAAAAACAAGTGTGGTCTTTGCCGGCCGCTCCATGAGCTCATCGAAATTGACATACGTAAAGCGTTCGACTTTTGCAACGATCTTCTGGAAGTCTTTAGCCCGGGTGATCCTTTTAAGGTCACGCTCCGAAACCGTATCACAGCGAACACCGTGTGCCTTGATCAATCCTTCGATCTCGCGATGCGTGAATGAACGTTCAATAAATATCTTGCGAATACTTGCGGGATCACATCTCAAGCGTTCGAGGATGGAATTGATGCCGTAAAGGACCATTAGGTTTTTTGCCATGGAAGGATATCACGTTGTCTCGGTTAAATGTCTCTATTGTTTATCAGCTTAATAACTGCCGCGCTTCCTCTTGGTTCGTTACACAGGACTGAAGTTCCTTTAAAATACCATTGCTTACCTTGTAGATCCATCCGTGGACGGATAATTCCTGCCCTCTTACCCAGGCGTTCTGAACGATCGTGGTATTGCATACATTAGAGACCTGTTCAATGACGTTCAGCTCGCACAACCGATCAGCCCGGGCGTGGCTATCTTTCAGTTGATCGATCTCTTCCCTGTGATAGCGATAGACATCTTTGATGTGGCGCAGCCAGTTATCGATCAGGCCGTGTTCTGTTCCGTCAAGAACTGCCGTGATGCCACCACAGTCGTAATGGCCGCAGACGATGATGTGTTTTACCTTGAGGACATCAACCGCATACTGGATCACCGCGAGGCAATTAAGGTCGGTGTGGACCACCAGATTGGCAATATTACGATGCACGAATACTGAACCGGGTAGCATGCCGATGATCTGATTGGCCGGCACACGCGAATCGGCGCAGCCGATCCACAGGATCTCGGGGGTTTGCTGGGAAGCCAGTTTATTAAAGAAATCCGGGTCATCCTTCTTTATCGTCTCGGCCCACCGTTTGTTGTTCTCGAATATGTGTTTAAGCGTCCGCATACGAGAGACTTTCCTTTACAATATTATTTACCGCGAGTACCTTTGTCTTTTTTGAATATGTGCCGCCATCCCTTCTTTGCTTCAGTGCGCGCCTCTTTTTCTTGCGGGGATAGATCTTTCCACTCCTCCCTCATCTCCTGGCGTTTCGACTTGAGCGCTTCTTTTTCTTCGGCCGATGTATTAAGCCACTCTTGATGCCGTTCTTTGCGCTGCTGTTTTAAAGCTTCTTTTTGTTCGTCCGACATGGTGCGCATCCGGTCACGGTGCTGTTCACGCCTTTTTTTTGCTTCTGCTTTCTCATCTTCTGACATATTTTCCCAACGTGCCTTACGTTCTTCGCGGCGTTTGTTGATCGTGGCCTTCTCTTCCTCTGACATATTGTTCCACCGGTCATGGACCGCTTGCCAATCATCCTTTAATTCTTTTTGTTCTGCAGCCGTAGAGGATTCATACACTTCGCTGAGCTTTTCGCTTTGCTCAAGCGCCTGCTCGAATGTTTCGGGCTTCTCCTGCGCGTATGCGATGTTACAGACGCACAATAACGAACAGATCAATCCGATTAATAGAATGTTCCTGTCAACTCTCATCATAACCTCCTTACGGATAAGATTAATAAATTGCGTAAATTATACCGTGATGTACGTGCTAAGGCAACGCAGTATTTAAAATTCGTTCCGATTATGATTGTTGCGTTCGTGCGCTGTATCAATGAGACGGTAGTTAACTGGTAAGGACGAGGGCTACGCGGCTTGTAGTACTTTCGATTCGGCGTCTCTTTGTAATGCGGCCAGATAAGAATCACCATTTTCCGTTACAAAAAGTTCCGTAAAGCCTTTTACCGTGCGTGGCCCGGAATATGACTTCTGCCTGATAAGCTTATTCAGCACAGCAGTAATAGCGTACGTCGCATCTTTATCGCCGTTCATCATATAATAAAATTGTAATGCGTCACGAATATTCGTAGCTTGCGAAGGATAAGATTTCGGTATTTCGGTCACGCGCTTTGCGATCGCCGCGTAATCCTGGAGGTCCCTGACGTTCACGTGCGCGAGGTCAGAATCAACAATGGCATACACCGTTCTTATGATATCCTGCATATCATGCTCTGTGACCGAATAACTGTGAGATAAATATGAATATAACGAAACGATCTCTTCTATATCATCTATGTCTTTAATTGCGCCTAACCCTGAAAGCAAAACAACAGTGCTCATGAATGCCCTCATGTATGTATCGTATTGTTTGTACGATATTCCCGTTACGAGGCCTTTGACAAGTCTAAGGAACCTTGCCTGCTCCTCAACGTTCTTCAAAACATCGAACTTTTGCATGTACGTAAAATATTGGAGAAATTCCTCAGATACATGTAAGCGATCGTTGCCCTCAAATGCATTCAGCAATACAAAGTAATCATCAAGAGAGTTGATCGACTGCATGACCAAAGGACTGTTGAACAGATTACTAAGGTTATATGTCCTTTCTTGCAAACTCGCTCCTCCATACATGTTGTTGGTTGCCATGCTCGCTCCCTTGATAAAAGCCAGCAGTTCATCGACCGACGATATGCTCTCGAGAAATTTAGGTTTGTTTATGATATTCATGAGGAACACTAACGGTTCGCTTGGCACTCTCCCATACTCGACAAAATGAGCATTGAGCGTTATCACGATCTTTTTCATGACCTCGCTGAGATCGCCGATCGTGCGGATCATTCCCTTGTCCGTCAGTTTTTCTGTGATCAACAACACAGCACTGAACATTTGCGGCACGGATGTGCGTATGCCGGCAATACCTGTCTTTTTATCCCGATCGGTGATCAAAGATTCCATGCGTGCGATCTCAGCATCTGTCATAGCGCAGGCGTCACGGTATAAATGCAAAAGATCGGAAACGTTGGTCTGCGGTGAATGTATATTATTAATGACGGCCTGCAATCGTGCGAAGGTAGGCGTCCGCATGGATCTGGATACATTAACAATGTGATCATCTAAGAACTGTTTTAGTTCCTTATTCTTTTTCGTAGTAATGGTGGTGGTAACTGGATATAAGCCGTCCTTATTCTTCGTGGTGATGAGTTCATCAATATCATCATCAATATACAATCTTACATCTTCGGGAAAATCACGCAAAAACCGCTTGTATTTTGCCCGCAGATGCGTGTTATGCCCATCGGCGATCGCCGCTTCAGGCAGGATAACGTGGATCGCTTTGTTGCGTTCCACTACAGCGCGGTAAACAGAGAGCATGAACGATTTGAACAAGCAATCACCATACGCACCTCCGTTGATAATGAGCGTGATCTTGTCCGATCCGTTTTGCGTATCGATAAAATCATAAAGCTGTTGCACGAATTCCTCGCCAATGATCTGCATCTCCAATGTGTTGTTTGAGCCGACCGAATACACTTTTATCATGTGGTATTCGAGACCATATGCTTCATATTCTTGCTCTTCAGTGGTTCTCGGAAAATCATTGACGAGCAAATACATGACGTTCTTACGCACCCGTTCAGCTGTCGTCTGTTCCAGCATGAATGCCTGCAGGTTCATAGAACTGACGGTATCCTCAGATACGCATGGCGTTGCAACGGCAACTGTGGTAAACGCCATTATGATAGTGGCGGTAATTGCACAAAAGCGCAATTGGGCTTTTCGAATTAGCTGTATCATGCTCATATTGAATAAGTTATGGTTATTAATACGATCGAGGGTATTTTACTGTAAAACTATACCCTAGATTAGCTCAAATTGCAATAGAACGGGGTTTTAAGAGGTAGGGATCCTGCAGGTTCGTATTAGCGTAATTCTACGCCGATCAAGGTCACGCCTTTGAGAACCATTCCGCTTTGTGATGCAGGTTGACTATCTTGGTATGTGGCCCATTCAAGGGCTGCGTTAAAGAGGCTTACGCCGTTTGCGCCGAGATTATTGAAATATTGCGCGGCAACAAAAACACGTCGTTCGGCCGCAGTATTGACCCCACCGCGCAAGAGCCCTCCCTTCTCAACATAAAGGACTGTGGCTTGCGTTGGTGCGGCATTGAAACGCGCGATGGGTTTAACGTCATTTGCCCACCCGGACATGTATCCGATGTTTGCGGCAACGGTATACGCAGTGACTGTTCCGCTCAATCCGGCCGCAATGTAATGAGTATCATCAACAATGTCAACGTCAGTATCAGCGGTGGTATCGCTTACACCAGTGCTTGCAAGCTCGTATTCATCGTTGTTGCATCCTTCGATAGTCAGAATAGGCACGATACGGTTTTTTAGCCAGCCCGTATTCCCGGAGGTCACAGATTCAGATATCACGATACAATCGTAGGTAGTCGGGTCGTATGAACTGTCGGAATCATTTTTTAGCGTGACCGTATGTCCGAGGGACGTTTGTAGATGATCCCTCAACGGTACGTCTTTATTTGCGTCGGGGGCCCCGGCGTTAAGAACGATCAAGGCAATATCCAGCGCGTAGACCGGCACGGCATAAAAAATAATTAAGATCACGAAGGACATGTTACGCAATATCCTAAAGAAAGGTTTCATAGATCATGCCTTTCACCAGTTATTATTGGTCTCAGACACTGTGTCTGAGACCCCGGCCATAGATATCTCATCGCAACGTAACTCCATCCATTAAGGCTATGTCTTTAAGAACGATCCCCTTACGTGGCGTTTCTTCGCTGCTAAAACTAAGCAAATTGTCGTTCTCCGCATGGTATGAAGCTTTGATGTAAGCATCGCTGCGGATAACATCTGACACCCGTACCTCGTCGATCATGCCATCAAAATAGATCGCACGAGCAGGCCTTAGGTCGCCAAGCGTAAAGATCGTTGTCCAGTTTTCCTCCCCGTCGTTGGTGAAGGAAAGTTTCTCGGCCGCATTGACAAATACCTTGGAGTTCCCGCTTTTTGTTGCGGTCGCAACAATGTGGTACAGCGCGCCGGTAACCAGGCTCGCACCCGTTGTCTGACGCTCGCCACCGATCGCCGTTGCTTCATACGCCCAAAAGCGGATCTCGGATTTCCAGGCCGTAAGCCACAAAGGATAATGCGCGCTTGAGTTTACCGATGATGCCATAATGCTGTAACCATAGGTTGACTGGTCACCGCCACCCGCGGTCAGATTGTTAGCCAACATCCAACACTCCACTGTGTACATGTTGGTTATTCCCAGGTTGCCGTGATTAATGTTGTCATCCGTAAAGTTTTGAGCTTTGCCGATCTTGCCATTTAATTGTGTTGGATTATTTGCCGAGGCCTTGGTCCCGTCGAAATCGTACTGCGTGCTGTCTTTCGTGGTGGACGTGGTCGCGTCCTTAAGATGATGGACGAGAATAAAATCATCATCCCACACGTTCTCAGCAGGTGCCGAGTCCGTGTCCCCTACATACGCGGTGTTATCTGCCTGATCCTTATCGTAGTACAAATACAATGTCGTTCCGGTAGAACCAGAGAGCGTCAGATCGGCGCTCGAGACCCATAGTACTGCCTGTTCGTTCGCACTGTCCCAATGTTCTATTTCAACATAGAGCTGGGTCATACCATCATCTTTTGTGACTGCGAGCTTGAAGCGGTTGGCATCGTTCTGTAATTCATCAAAAATAAATGTTACGTCAGCATTAGTCGAGCCGACCGCCGTACCCAAGAAGACCGGGAGTGGGAAATACCCCAGATCGCTGTCTATATTATCACTACTGATGCTGAGCACAACCCGTTTATCCCACCCCGGCAGCCATGCCGCATCTGCACAAATCGTAAAGCATTGACAAAGGAATATCGCGGAATAGAAGAACAATATTTTTTTGAACGATATAATATCTTTCATAAAATATATTTTAAAAGAGTTTTGTAGTATTAGATCGATCTGCTATCTAAAAAGACTGCGTGGTTTATCTTCCCACTGGTATTTCGTGCTCATGTCACTGCGCTGCACAAGTTTATCATTAAGCCGCAGCCAATCGATCTTAAGCCGTTTGAGGTTTGAGATGCGCGTGATCTTGTTGAACAGGTTATTATCGCGCCGGTTTACGGCATCGATGTAATCGTTGAGCGTTATTTTCCCGTAGGTGTAATTTTTGGTCTCATCCTCTAGTACTGCTTCCGAGAGCTTTATCTTTTCATCCGCGAGCGCAAGCAGTTCTTGCTCGCGTTCGATCCCGAGCGCCAAGTTACGAATATCGCGATACAAGCGGTAGTACACATTGTCAGTCGTGATCTGAGACTTTTCTTCTTCTACTTTAGCTATCCCGTGCTGAGCCCGTTCGACCTGGTCAAAGAAAGGATAGGAAAAAGAAAACCCGGTGTAAAGCATGTTTTCCCCTGATTCGAACTCATATTCATCTCCCTGGATCTTGTACCCGACCAAAAGTTCAATGGACGGCAAAAGATCATCCGCATTTTTGGAGACATCAAGAGAGCTCTTCTCTTCCAGAAGCTTCAATACTTGAAATGTTCTCCCGTTCTCGTAGAGCTCTTTAAAATCGCGCTCAAACGAAACAATGACCTCGTCATACATTGACGGTCTTTTGGGTACCAGCCGCTCAGCGCCTCGGTAACGCAATGCCGTGGTGATCACGTTCAATGTTTTATTGTATGTTTCGGTCAGTCCGATCAGGGTCTCTTGCTTTGCGTACACCTGCAGGCTTGTCTTATTGACATCGACCGGCTTTGCGATCTTGCTGTTCTCCCGTTCCTTCATATTGTCCAGCAGCTTAACGTTCTCATTGTACGACGACTGCCCGATAAGCATGTTCTCATATGCTTCATACCAATTGTAGTAGGCGGTAATGATCGTTGCCAGATAATCCTCATACGCTTCAACGATCTGATGTTTGGCAACATCATTCTCAAGACCGATGATATCATCTAACAGGCGGGTCGCTCGTCCAAACGCGTTCTGCGCGATCGGCTGTGTGAGGTAAAGCTCCATATCAGAAGAACTCGTAGCCTCAGTCCACGAAGGCCTGGTCGAATATTCAGCACCGACCGTTGTGCCGAGATTAGGGAACAATTTACTTAATGCGATCGTTGCTTCCGGGTCTTCCCTGTCCTGGTCGAGGACAAAATCATACTGGCCTTGTACGTCAAGAACAATGTCGCGGGCAGGTAACCGCAGATCTTTTTGATATTTCAATGCCATTTCGTTGATCAATATTGCCTGGAATGCAGTATCATTTTCTATCGCTCCATTAATGTACTCTTCGAGCGTAAGGACACGAGGGGATCTATTATCTGCATCGTTCTGTGCATGCGCAAAACGGAAAGACCCATCGGCGAACATGACCGCCGTGATCGATACTATCGCAAGAGTTAACAGCACATTTTTATTCATCGCCCCCGTCCTTTACCCTTCGCGGTATTTTATATAAGAATTCCATCTCCATGCTGTAAACACATGGCATCAGCAGCAGTGTGATCGCAGTGCCGAAGAAAAGTCCCCACGTAAGCGCAAGCATCATCTCGGCAAGCATCGAATCATACCCCGCGAACCCGTACGCCGTCGGCAACAACCCCGCTATAGTAGTAAGCGTTGTCAGGATGACCGCGCGCAATCGTGTTTGAGCGATAGCCGCCACTTGAGGATAAATGGCAAACCTCTCCTGTGAACGGTCGAACTCATTGTCCAGTTTGACCAACATCACGATCGAATCATTGATCACCACACCGGCAAGTCCCAATGTTCCGATCGCTGCGTAAAAACCGAACAGTGTTTTGCCGTGCAGCCAGAAAGCAAAGACGATCCCGACCACCCCGAAGGGGATCGCGAGCATGATGATCAAAGGCTTGGTGAGCGACTTAAAGAGAATGGCCAGTACGCAATAAATAAGCAATATTGTCATCACGATAGCATTGATCAGATTTTGCTTGGACTCACGAGTATCTTCCACTTCCCCGCCGAAATGGAACGTGGTCGTGGGATATCGAGCAATGATCGTCGGGAAGACCTCGGATTCGAAATGATCGGCCACTCCGACCGGCGTCATGCCGCTATTGTGCTTGACATCAGCATAAATGATCGTCGACCGCTTGAGCTCGCGGCGGAAGATATTGCTCGGCGCCTGCCTCGACTCTACTCTGACTACATCACGTAATGGTACCAAATAATTGCCGTGGTTCTCGACCGGAATATCCAGTATCCGCTCGATATCGTCTTTGGCTTCATCGACCGTTGTGACGCGAACCTGAATATCTTTGTCGCCTCGTTTGAACTCATACACTATCGTCCCTTCTAATGCTGCCCTGAGCGTTGAAGCGATGTCGGCAGGATCGATAGAAAGACGCTTGACTCTCTCTTGATTAATATGGATGCGATATTCCGGGATCTGCAACCCTTCGTCGATCTCTACGTTCTCAAGTGCCGGGAACGTTTCCATGATCTTTTTTACCTCTTCAAGGACCACCGTTCGCTTTTTGTCGTCATTTTGCTGGACAAAAAGCTCGATCGAGCTTCCCGAGGATGATCCCCATCTGCTTTTCTGGAATTTGATTTCCTTAAACCCCTCTAAAGCCTCGATCGGCTCCCGCAGATCTTCGATCATCTGATCAGCCGACCTCTTCCGTTTCTCTTTTGAGACTATCTCGATCACCACCCGGAACTTGTTTTCTTCGACAACACCCCCGCGTCGTCCGCGCGCGATACCCGTCCGCATACCGACCAGTTCTTCTTTGAGACTTGATAAGGCGATCTTCTCGATCTGGAGCGTTAGTTCAGCCGTTTCAGCGCGCAGCGTGCCGGCCGGTGCTTCACCCACGATCGTGATCTCACGCGTTTCTTCATCAGGGAACATCACGAATTTCAACTGATATTTCATGATAACGATCGAGGCAAGCAACATGAGCCCGAAGAAAAGTAATATGATCCATTTATGTGGCAGGATCCGTTCTAATATCCTGCCGTAGGATGCCTCAACATTCTTAAACCAATGTTTCCTCTCCGCCTTCTTGTCTTTACCACGGGTACCGATAAAGAGCGCATCGAGTTTGGGAAGCCGCAGGGCCATGTGCCCGGGCAAAATAAAGAGCGATTCTAGTAAACTAGCCCCCAGCATGAGGAATATGACCGGCGGAATGAATTGTACGAACTTTCCGTATCTGCCGGTAAAAAAGAAAAGCGGAATGAACGCGATACAGGTCGTAAGAATGCTCGCGACGATCGGAAGCAGGACATAGACCGTTCCTTTTATGACAGCGTCTTTTCGCCTCTGCCCCTCGGCAAGGGAACGATTGATATTCTCAGCCACGACGATCGCGTCATCGACGATCATACCCATCACGATAATGACGGCGGCAAGCGTTGTTCCATTGATCGTGTATCCCATCCACGATGCACAGATCATGGTAAAACAGAATGTGAAGGGAATGCCCATCGCCACCCACAGTCCGGAGCGGATGTCGAGAAAAACGAAAAGGGTCGCGATGATGAGGATAAACCCTATGATGCTGTTGTAGCCGATGATCGAGAGGCGGTTGCGTATGTCGACAGACTCATCATCCAGCAAGACTAACTGGATCGAGGTCCCCTTCAAGTTGTTCTCGCGGAACTTATCGATCGCCTTGGTGACTTCGTCAAGTGCTACCAATATCCCATACGAGCTATTCTTGACCACACTGAACATGATCGCTTCGTGGCCGTTGACCTTCATGATATTGTCGTTCTTCTCGAAGCCTTCATGAACATCGGCGATCTCGCGTAACCGTATCACACCACCTTCAAAGCCTCCTTGGACAATAAGCTCATTAAGTTCTTCAACGGACGTAAGCTCGGAGAGCAAGGTCACCTTTGGCTCTTGGTCGGTCTCTATCGTTCCGGCTGGCTGACGGATGTGGTTATTTTTTACTTCATTGCGCCCGACATTGAAGGGGATCTCATATTCTATAAGCTTATCCGGATATGCCTTTATCTGGATCTCTTCCTGGAGATATCCGCGTTTATTAATGCTGTTGACGGCGGCAAGGGTAAGCAGATGATCTTCTAATGCAAGCGCGTACGTTTGCAGTTCCTGCCGCTCTTCCACCGTAAGCAAATGTTTTTTTGTATTGATGATCCCGATATCAAGGATGGCTTTTTTGGAGGTCTTGAAGATATGGATCGAAGGATCGTCGATGATGTCGCTTGGCAGATCGACGTCGAGCACCTCATTGCGGATCTCATTAAATGCTTCTGCGATGTCTTTATAGTCGGGCTCGAGCTCAACGGTGATATCACTGCGGCCTACCCCGGTATTGCTCGTGATAAGGCGTATCCCATCGATACCGCGCAATGCTTCCTCTATCGGCTCAGTAACATAATATTCTACGTCCCCTGCGGGGGCGCCGGGATAGGAAGTCATGATGCGCACAATCTCGAACGTAACGTCAGGCAATTCTTCTTTACTGGTGTTCTGCCATGCAAAGATACCGCCTGCAATGACCGCTATGAGCAAGAAGTTCGTTACAAAATGCCGTTTTACAAAATACGCGACTATGTTCTCTAGCATATTGGTACCACTAGTGTTATAAAAAACAGCGTTAAAATTTAAAAAAGCTTTCGTGAATTATAACATATATAACTTTAAAAAAGTTCCCTATTTATACCTAAAAATGGGGACGTCAAATAGGGGGGGCAAATAGGCAAATAGGGGTCAAGTCTTGACTAATTGACTTAAACGTTTGTACAATTTCTGAATTAATGAATATTCTTCCCCTTTTTCTCCCATCGCCTTTTTTGCATCACTATACAATCGTGTTGCGATCGCCCCATTCACACCACCAAGCATTTCACAAATCTCATGCTGTTTACTATGGGATGTTTCGCGACAAAAATACACAAAAGCACGCTTCAAGCCCTGAACGCCGCGGAGGCGTGGTTTTCGAAGACTTCCGTAAGGCACTCGTGCAATAGATTCAAGCAAATGCGCCACTTGTTCTAATGACACATGATCGACCACAATGTTTCTCGGTACGACCTCCGCATCCACTCGCTTCTCTCCCCACGCATACCGTTTTACTATTTCATGAAACGCATCTCCCCCTAATATCGCCGGCCATCGCATACTATCAAGTTTTGCTTCAAGCTCAAGCGGCATTTCATTTCCAACAAATGCATGAAATGCCTTTTTCGCCTTCTCTTTATACCGGCCGAAACGGCTTAACACTTCCTCTGTGCACAGCCACGGCGGCTTTTGTTCATCAAGCATATACGCGTGATGGCTCGTCCATGGATGCTCACCAAGCCGTTTTTCCAGCCCAGACTTAAGTGGATTACGATGAATATACCGGACTAATTCCAATAAATATTCTTCATGATCGATAAGGATCGATTTAAACCTCCCCTTAAACAAACTCCCTTCTCTTCTATAGGACATATTGCTGCATTGGGTAAAGACACCATTGACATGGCGCATGATACGTGAAAGATTCCCGCACGGCGTACATATGATAAGATGATAATGGTTGGGCATCAAAGAATAGGCGTGTATTTGCGCGGAAAATAATGCGGTGACCTCTCCTAAGAGAGCAAGGAATTTTTTATAGTCAACCTCGGCAAAGAATACCCTCTCACGTCTTCTTCCTCGATTAAGAACGTGATACCATGCTCCAGGAAATTCTATTCGCAGTGGGCGGGCCATAATGGGAGGATTATAGCAATCCTTCGCTGTTTAGTCAACACCTGACCCCTTTTTATCCGTGCCCCTAATAACTCACGAGAACACCCTAAAGTCAATTAGTCAAGACTTGACCCCTTTTTCCCCTCTTGACCCCTTTTTCTTCTCTTACTTTCCTTTCCTTATTTGACCCCTTACTTATTACTTACTTGACCGTGATGTTTCTCTCGGCCGAGACGATACGTCCGTCATCATGCGCATCAAGCGCGATCTTGTAATCACCTGCTTTCTCGAATTTCCCCGTATGCGTAGATGAATACTCTTGACTATTTGGTTTTTCGTTATTAACAAGCACTTGCTGTTTGCCGTTCGTTGATTTGATCTCAGCATAAATATTCTGTATATCACTGTCCGGATCGTACACAAAAAGATCTATTCGTAGCGTATCGCCGAGTCTCACGACTGTCGTTTCCGTTTCTATCCGCGGTTCCGGTGGCAATGAAAATGTTCGAAAGCTCACGGTGCCGGGCGTTGTAAGCAGCGTACCCTGCGAGGAGACTGCCGTAATGGTCGCGGAGTAATCAGTCATGGTCGAAAGGCCGCTCAGATCATATTTAGTGGTACTAACGCTCGTTATGTCTTTCGTGTCCCCGTTGATAGTGATCACATACTTTCCGAACCCCGTTGAATACGGGAATTTGCTCCACGTAAGATGAGCACTTGTCGTTCCAACATCAAGCGCCCAGAAATGCCATTCCGCACCGCCAAAAAGGATCTTCTGAGTCTCGCTTGTCTCAGTAATATTATTAATGCCGTCTTTGGCCTTCACTTTTATTTTGTAAATGCCATGGCTGAGAGTATTCCCCTGTATCGTGACCGTTCGGTTGGTATTCCAGGGGGTTGTCGTGATGTTTCCCTTTGGATCCACGTATTGGACACAGCTCTGCGCATTCGTCTCATCGACCGCAAAGGTCACTTGAAGTGCTTTTTCTCCGGTCTGCGTTACGGCAACATCGGTGATCACCGGGCCATAAATATCTGCGTTGCAGATGATGTCCGCTTCCGTGGTCTCGCCCGCTGCAATAGTAGCGGTCTCGTTTGAGGCCATCAGTGGTGAGTTCGACGGCGGCGTGACCGTGAGCGTCACCGTGTGAGATTGGGTGTTCGTGTATGTCTTGGTGAAGGTCGCCTGGCCGGACGAATTCGTGGTCACCGTGCCCAATGATGTCGACCCTTCCTTTATCGCGATACTCGCTCCGTTCACCGCCGCTCCTGCGCCATCTTTGATAGTGATAGCAAGCGTGGCCGTCTGAGAGACAAGAACACACGGCGGTGCCGTAAAGATGCCGTAGGTATCCACCGCACCTTTAACCGAACCGTTTAAATAACCATTCTTGGTCACATTCACCGTCGGCGTCCCTTTTGAAAGGCCTTCTACGGTATACTGGCCGGTGGATGATGTTTGCGCGGTCTTAGTGCCGACCGTGATCGACGCCCCTTGGATGGGCGCACCTTGCTCATTACATACAATGCCGCCCGGCGAGGGTTTCTTAGTGAGGTTCATCGTGACCATTGAAAGCGCGCCGCTTGCATTCGCTCCCACGGTCAACGCCGATGACGTAATATCCTGGTATGCAGGATGGTCCTTGAGGGAGAATGTGTAATTCGATCCTTTATCCAGAATGATCTCTGGTGTGATCCCGTTCGTGCCGGTGATCGCGGTCGATGAAAAGCTCGCATCATTGGTCTTTTTAATAAGTATGATCGCACCCGCAAGCGCAGTATTGTTAGGACCCTGCGCCTTGACCGTGACCGAGGGCGGCGGAGGCGGTGTGAGGGTCGACACATTGCCTGTGCGGCCGATCTTGGCCAGCAGATTGTCATTAAGATCGTCATTTTTATAAAACATCGACCGAAGCCCATAATAATATTTGATTCCCGGGTCTAATCCCTTGACCCGTATGGAATGCGATGAAACCAGCTCTAGTGGCGTATCATCGCTGGTTACCCATCCCTGCGTGACCGTGCCATTGGTCCGTTTTACGGCGGCAATGTAGTTGATCGAGATATCGGGAGACGGCGAATAATAGACCATGGTCGATCCGTTACGGCTCGTAGTCCACGTAAAATCGATGTAATCGCCGTCTGTTTGGTTATAGCCCGCAGTGGCTGTCGGCGTGCCAACGAATTTAAAATCACCCGTTGATTCCTGATACGTAAGCCCCTTGTCTTCATCAAGCGTCTTGACCGCGACCGGGCTCCCCCACGCGTGCTGTCCACCACTTTGGTCCGCGGCATTGACGATAAAATTATAATTCGTCTTCGGCAAGAGATCGGTGATCACGATATTATGGCTTGTTTTGTATTCGCTCTCCCGTACGGTCTTGACCTTGTTCGCGGCCGAGGTCGTGCCTTTGAACACATCGACCGAACTTTTTAAGGCGATGTACGGGCTCGCGAATTTGATCTGCGCGCTCGTGTACCCCGGATGCCCCATCATGAGCTGCATGGCTGAGGTCGACTTTTCCACCGGGATCTCAAAAGTTTTTTCTGCAGCGGTATCGCGAACCGCTTGTGTGTAGCGCAGGACCTTCGTATAATTTTCAGCCGGGCTTGGCAAGAGCGATAATCCGCACATAAATTGCAATCCCTGGCTCAGTTTGAACTCATAGGTGATCTTTTCGATGACGATCTTGACCTTGTCACCGGTCTCGATAAACGGCGTCAGGCCGAATGCAATCTCTTTTGTCTGTGAGGTGGATGTGAAATAGATCGGATAGGTACCGCTCCCTTTAACGCCGCCGGATGCGGTCTGCAAGGAAAAGCGGACATTGAGACAAATATTAACTCCCTCGACCGTGTACGATGGGTCCCCGCTGATCGATACGGTGGCCAATTTCCCCACGAACCCGGGCAATATGCCGGCACATTTCTCAATAAGGAACTTCTTCGAATCAGCGCTCGATTTGCCGGTTACGGCACTGATCGTGCCGAGGATCGCTGTTTTCCCCGGTATTGCATTGGCAATATCTTCGCCGACTTTGTTCTTATCGCTGTCTTTTATGAAGGCATCCGCCAAATTGAATGATATAAGATCGCGTGCATCGTGGTACGACTTTGAGGTACCGAGCGGTAAGGCTTCTTTTGAGGCCATATTGACGCCGATCTGTTGCGAGGCATTCGCGATGTGTTCCCCGACCTTAGGTACATGGCCGCACAACTGCCAGAAATCATACGGAACATTAAGCCACGGCGTAAGGCTGCCAATGCCCACCATGTTGGCAAGGCCCAACTGGATCTTATTCGGCAGATAGATCCCGAAATCGCTTTGGAATGTGTTGTATGACGCCGGACGCGGTTCTGCTTTGAATTTAAGGTGCAATGTTTTACCGCCCTGGGCTTCATTCGGGTCATATTCGACGGTCACCTTGACCGGATTTTTAATGATGATCGACCCGGCCGAAAGGGTCAGCCCCAGTTTTAACCTCAGCAGTATTTGATTGAAAAGCGGCACCCACGGTGTCCAGAGCTCGATCGGATCGCTCCCGATGCTGAATTCCACGGGCTGATATTCGTGCGTAAGGGTCGTGAGCGCGCACGCAACGCTCATGTTCAGGATAAAGCAACAGAATAAAGACACACCGATCCTCAACAGTATTGTGCGTTTTTTCATTGTATCGACCTCCTATTTTTTCTTATTGGGGTGATATTGTTCTGGATGGCACTAAAGGATATCTTTTATTATACGACGTATTCATGCGATCACGCGTTTCATCGATGGTGTCTGAAGCTGCACGAACTATTAGATTGATATAATGCATTATTATATCTTAAGATACGTAATTGGCAAGCTATTAAATTATGAAGTGTTTAAGGGGGACGGAGCCCTATTTGACAAAAAAATGCCAAATAGGGCTCCGTCCCCCTTAAACCTATCTGCGTCTGCGGAAACTGCCGCGGCGTCCCCGTGAGCCACGATGTGAACTGAACACTATCTGAGGCTTAGCAAATGAGGCTGATTCGACATCAGCATGTTTTGAGATAGGAAGGGTTTTTTTAATGATGCCTTCGATCTTCTGGACATCGGTACGCTGGTCAGGAGTAGCTATCGAGATCGCATGTCCCGTACGACCGGCACGGCCTGTGCGTCCGATCCGATGCACGTAATTCTCGGCGTCATCCGGCAGATCGAAGTTTATCACCACTTCAATGCCGATGACATCAATGCCGCGCGCTGCGACATCGGTCGCAACAAGTATACGATAACGTCCCCGCTTAAAACCCTCTAACGCCTCCTTGCGCTGTGAAAGCGTCCGATCTGAATGTATCTCTGCAGCCTTATGACCACTATTACGCAATACACGGGCAAGTTTCTTGGTACCGATCTTGGTCCGGCAAAAAAGCAAGATAGAACCGCGATGGTGTTCAAGTAATTTACCGAGGATCTCTTTTTTCATCTCTTTGCGAACGATGAACAGCTCATGGGTCACGCCTTCGGCCGCAGTGCCTGACGGCGCGATCTCGACCTGTACCGGAAATTTCATGTACGCCGCTGTCATCTTTATGATCGACGGAGGCATGGTCGCCGAAAAAAGCAAGGTCTGACGTTCTTTTGGCGTGGAACGCAATATCTTTTCTATTTGCGGTTGGAATCCCATATCGAGCATACGGTCTGCTTCATCAAGTACTAGAATACCGACTTTATCAAGACGTGCCTTACGTTGCTCAAGCAGATCGATGAGACGCCCCGGTGTTGCAATAATGATACGTGGGTTCTGCGATAATGCTCGGATCTGCTGCTGCATTGAGCTGCCACCGATCAACACCGCGGTCTTTATGCCGAAAGGTTGCGCGATCTTTACGGCACTTTCATTAACCTGTATTGCTAATTCTCGTGTTGGGACGAGGATAAGAGCGCTCTTTTGATTTTGCGCCAGATGCTGTACCGTCGGGATAACGAATGACATGGTCTTCCCTGTGCCGGTTTGCGCGATCCCGATAAGGTCCTTGCCCTGCAAGGCCAGCGGGATCGTTTTGTATTGTATCGGATACGCACTGGTGAATTTGAGACGATGTACTATTTCAATGATCCTTGGAACGATCCCCAAGTGTAAAAAACTATATTCCGATTGCTGCATTGTGTTGGTGCCTTCCCCTGAGTTGTGCATTTCCATCGGTACTTCGATAAATAGAGTGCTGTATGAAAATGAAACCGCTCAATGTTAATGATTAATACCAATTGTTGGTTTTAAATTGTTTTTAGCCCGTTGTAACTTATCTAGGAACGTGCCTTTCTTGAATTCCTGTTTCCATCCCCTGAGCACCATCCATCCGCCGAAGCGCGTCAGATTGTTGCGCCACGGACGGTACCATTTAAGCCATCCTCTTTGTAGATTATGAAGAAAGAACAGCAGTGCCGGAAACGAAAAAAGATGAAATCCTACCATGAAGAAGTATTTAAAATGGTAAAACTTGCTCATGATCTTACGAATAGACGCTTGTAGTTCCTCCGGTTTTATCGGTGGATCGGGTACAAAAAGCGGGAAATTACCGTCGTAATATTCCCACCCAAGGTCGTGCGTTGAATAGATCCTGTTATCCTGCTCAAGCCGGTCACGCAATTCTGTCCCCGGCAATGGTACGGGCAAAAGAACTTGCACGGTGTCGATCTTTGCTTTATTGATGAACGTTTTAAAACGCTTTACCCGTTCCTTGGCGCGCATAGTAAATTTATGTCCGCCTTTAAGCGGATATCCAAATATGAACATGCCGTGTACTAAAAAGCCAAATTTATGGTATGCTCTGGCTAACGCTACCATATCTTCGGGTTTGACCCTTTTATTCATTGCCAACAGTTCCTCTTCGATCGGGGATTCAAACCCGATACAGACCGCATTGATGCCGGCCTCACGCATTGCCGTGAGAAGCTCGGCATCTTTCGCATTGTCTAATCGTATCTGGACCGTGAAATCGAGCCGTTTGCCGATACTTTCCTGGTAGTATCTGAGCATATGACAGAAGTCGATCGTTGCGGGACGGTCTTGGCCAAACAGATCATCGACAATAAAGAAATGTTTTGCATTATTCGTTTCTACGAGCGACCTGATCCCTTCCATGGTCCGCTCCGGAGATGCACATCGCGGCTTACCCCTTACCGTGCAAAACTCACAATCCATGCCGCAGCCCCGAATACGGCCCACCGGATAAAGATTGATCTTTGCGTATCGCACGAGCGAGAAGTCAGGCACCGGCAACATATCAAAATCGGTGATCGGTTCGCGTGGCGGCGTCGACCGTACGGATCCGTTCTCACGATATGAGATCCCCGCTACCTTTTTAAGCTCACGCTTGTCCATTAAAGCCTCGAGCAGCTCTGGCATCGTAAGCTCACCTTCGCCGCTGACCACGTAATCAACATTATGCTTAAGCGCATCGGCAATATTCTCGCCCATAAAATGCTGACCGCCTGCAACCGTTATTACACCACGCTGTTTATAAAATCCTGCGACTTCATAAAGCCGTGGTATTGTGCTCGTAAGGCCACCGTAAATACCCACTACATCGGCCGGCCGGAGCGCCTGAAGCGCACCGTGATCTACGGCACCGCTGCTCGTTTTCGGGCCATATTGCCGATAATTGTTTTCGTCAATGACCTCTACGTCCCATCCCGGCATTTCATTAATGACACTTGCAACGCATATCGGCCCCAATGCAGTCGTTCGCCGCGCTACGTGAGAATAAATATTGAATATCGGATATGACGGGACGATAAGCCGGAAACGATATCGTCTATGTGTTTGATCAAGTGCAATTTTCATAAGTAGTAACCTTTCTCTATTAGGTAAGGCATTATACACCCTAAATATAATAAATCAACAAGGCTGGATAAAAGATGGACGCGGACAGATATAGCAATATGCTTTGCAGACAAGGGTTAGGTTCTTTAGGCCTGCATCATTACATGAAAACTTCCATCTATAAAGACACGAACGAGGCGGAACCGATCGTTCACGCCTCGTTTGAGCAACTGCGTGGCCACTATTTTGTAACCCATGCACCGTTTTCAAGTTGGATATGCTCACCGGGTTGAGCTTTCGAACGCTGGACCTCGGCGAAAACTGCTTCGATAGTACCCAAAGCGCTTGTCAAACCATTTTGATCAGCAATAGCTTGGTAGATGAGTTTACGATCCTGGTTTTCAGCATTAATGATCGCGTGCGCCGTCTCATCAGATGTCACTACCTCAACATAGCCCGCCTTGTTCTCTCCTACAATACCTTGCGATTTGAGCGATTGCAGTTCATTAAATCTACCGCGTCGGGCATCAAGCGCCTGTTGTATGGCTGGAGTGATAGTTTTAAGGTCATACATGGCCGCGATAGCATGTGTGGTGAACGTTGCTAGTAGTATACCGCCAATAACGATCAATATTAATTTCTTCATTGGTGTTCCTCCTTACTATATTTGATAACGAATTACTGTTTAAATGGTTGCTCTGATTTGCCACTTACATAATCTTCGATGTTCGTAGCCGTATTCTGCATGCCCTTGACATCCACGGTAATGTGGGCATTGATCGTGATCGGCCGGTTCGGATCACCAACCGCCTTTACCGTACAGCTTGTCATGCTGAATAAAACCACCGTAAGCATGCTCCACATTAAAACATCACATTTATGTATCATATAGCTCCCCTTTATCATTATGATTGTTCTTGCTTGTTCATATCGGTCAGCGCCAGAAGGTTCATCAGCCCGCCTTCTACGATAAGATCAAGCGTAAGATTAAGATCAAGATTGATGCGTTTGCTTGATAATTGTAACTCGATAGTCATTTTTTCACTATCAAAATTCGTTACTTTCACGATCGTTTTATCCAGCTCTATCTTTCTTTGCTCTTTTATCAATAAGGCCAGCTCGTTACGCTCAGCGCTCTGCGGGATGTAGTTGATCAGGAATTGCAGTACTGCCGCATTGATCATGCTTCTTTTGGTCATTACCATGTCAGCTTGCATATCCGTAATAGCGCCCGCGGCTGCCTGCACAGTGATCGAAATATTTGCGATCCCATCAACCTGTGAGACAAGGTCGGGCCGGTCATGCGCGATCTTCGAAATATCGATATCATCAAGAGTTAAAAACATTTCAATGTATCCGTTCTGGTCGGGTTTGCACAAGACCGTCGCGTTGACCGATCCCCCGTAAAACTGTGCTATGATGCTGGTTATCTGAATTTCATCCAACATGCCTGCAATATGCCCTGATATCTCCGTAGCGGCAAGTTTCTGGGTTGTTACTGTCTTAATGCTAAGGTCGCCGTCTATTTCAAAGTCGTTCTTCGGCCGCCGGGTAAAGACACCATCAAACCCTACATCATCTATAACAAGCTCCATCCCTATGAAAGTTCCGTTTTGCGCATGTATTTTCACCGGATGTGTTGCGCCCAAAAGCGCATAGATCGACGAAACATTGAAATGCTTGAACGCGATCGCCATCTCCCCGGCCTTATCAGACAGTTTAATGATCATGTTATCAAACGTAAGTGAACCATCGATATTGAAACGTTGTTTCGTAAGCAAAAGCTCGGTTATGCGAATATCCTTGAGGAAGATATTAGCGATGGGCGGAACGATATTTTTAGTAACAGTTTTGGAATTAAGCGCCCAATAAAGGATGGCACTGATAGTAATGATCACAACGGGAAAGATGATTAGAAGTTTTCTCATGGAAAGATAATATCACAAAATGCGATAAATCTAACAAGAATTAATCAACAAATACCATTAAATAACACTATGATGATTTCATGCTGAACGTCTTTCAGATCAAGATAATGTTAATTTCTAGCGAGAATAACGAATAAATACTCATGTCTTTTCGGATCAACCCCGCCATCGAGGACACGAAATCCGATAGGATCTACAGCGTTTTGAATAGAATCAACATTATCAAAAAATAGATACTCACTATGAAGTGACCGCGGATGTCGTTGAGGATACAGTGATGTTGCAGTACTTAAGAGGGTATACCCTGCTCCGCGCATGACCCGTCGCGCTTCCTGAAGTGCATGCCACCGACGATCTCCGATATAAGAAAATATTGAAAAAAAGATAAAATCAAATGCCTCATCCTGAAACGGCCATGGCTGTGTAACATCCATTTCCTTGAATGTAACGTTATCGATCCCTCTCTTTTTACATAACAGCCGTCCCGCATCAAGATAGATGGTCACATTGTCAATACACACGATCGAATGACCGTTAGCATGGATCGGGAACGCTTCTCTCCCATTGCCGGAGCCAAGCACCAGCACGTCGCTCGGCCTCGTAAGGTATTTATCGACCAACTCCTTTTCTTTGGTGAAGTAGCCGAACTCGAAATTCTCTCGAGCAGCAAACAATGTTCCCCAGGGGAACGTCTTTTTTATGCGTTCTTCTTTCTTCATAACATAATACGAGCTTCAGATACAGCAATAATACAAAATGTAACTATTGCCGCATAAATAATAATTTTTAAAATTGGTGTATTCACGGAAGAGAATTATAAACAGGACGTATAAATACATGCGTTTATTTTTCCCAAAAAAACGGGAATGGCTCTTTTAATGTAGAAACAAAGCGCCACCAGATCGCATGACCTATGATCCATAAAACAAGGCACACGAAGATCAATACATGATCTTTGTCCAGATCGTAGCCCATTTTTGAGAAGGTATGAATGTACAAAAAAATCAAAGGAATAGAAAGTATGATGTAACTGTAAGTCGTAAACGCAGACTCCTGGCACAGGGTCCCGCAGGAAGGGCATTCGAAAACAGGGAGAGTCCTTCGCCACATATTTTTCCAAAAGAACTTAAATATCCCCTTAAAATAGGTTACATAAGAGATTTGTTTGTTACACTTGTAACATTGTGCCATTCAAAGTTTCTCCTTAAAATGATACTTTAGAGATTAGTTAGTAATGGTGGAGGCGAATGCAACCAATTCGCACCTTTTGCGCCTGCCCGCCGAAGCACGCTTCAGAGGACTTCTATATCCAGCGAAGGTGGGAGATCAGTCTCCATATCAATATCCACCCTGTCAAAGATGTTCCATAGTATCAAAAGATCTCCAGAAAAGTAAGACAATTACGAGAACTTGGTATGACCTTTAAAGCCATTGCAGAATCGCTTGGAGTCGACACGAAAACAGTTATAAAAGCCTATCGGTTGAGCAAATATTAACTTGCCTTCAAAACGGCGACTTCAGATTGCAACTTTTTTCCAAGCTTATCAGCCTGGACCTCAAGATCGTAATGCGACTGCAAATTGAGCCAAAATTCAGCATTCATCTCAAAAAAGCGTCCTAACCTTAAAGCTGTATCTGCAGAAATCGATCTCTTCCCGTGAACGATTTCATTAATCCGTCTTGCAGGTACACTTATCGCTTGAGCCAGCTTGTATTGACTGATCTCCATAGGTTTCAGAAACTCTTCGAACAATATCTCGCCTGGATGTATCGATTTAATCTTCATAGTAACCTCCTAATGATAATCTTCTATTTGTACATCATATGCATTTCCATTTTCCCATTTAAAACATAATCGCCATTGATCATTAACTCGAACGCTCCATGCTCCTTTACGATCTCCCGTAAGCGGCTTTAAACGATTTCCTGGCGGAACTCTCAAATCATTTACATCTACAGCAGCATGAAGCATTACAAGCTTCATTAACATAGTTCTCTTTACGTTAGCGGGGAATTTCTTTACAGTCTTTCTATTAAAGAGCTCTTTAGTATTTTTGCATTTAAATGTCTTTATCATGCACAAATAATAACACATCACGTTAATAACGTCAACCGTTATTAACGAAAAACGTTATCATTGATAAAACACCAAGCACAAAAAAAGACGCTCTTTTGAGCGTCTTTTTAACTTAAAGTGCGACTATGAGTTACATAAATGGTGGAGGCGGTGGGACATTTTCGCCTACAGTCATCACTTCCTGTGATTCCTTGCGTCGACTTCCCTTCGTTCGCTGACGCCGTCTGTCCTGACGGCTTTTCCTCCCCTAAGGTCGGCGCTCACTGCGCTGCAATTCCCACTTTAGCCTAAATTTAAAAGGGGATGACACCTTTCGGCATCATCCCCTTTAAAAATGGAGGCGGTGGGAATTGCACCCACGTCCAATGAAGTTACCTTAGCAAGTAGCTACATGCTTAGTTTATCATTGATTTAACC
>JAFGJY010000115.1 GCA_016928875.1 Candidatus Omnitrophota bacterium
CACAGTGTAAAAATATTACACAATCTGCCCTCATAGTGCAACAACATTTATGATACATTTTACGTGCCAGGGAGGAAATAGCGACGAATGGCTGATTTTCAGGTGTTACTATGCTCTCGCAAACAGTGCACCCTCCATGGTTCCAGGCAAATATTTCGATTTGACAGCCCCCCCGGCACATGTTACTTTTTTTGTAGGTTAATAAATCTATTAAAATAAGTTTAAATACTTATAATAGTGCCATTAAATCTCTCGAATTTGACCATTACAACGTGATAATGACATATTAAAGAAGCACGCAGTGTGTGTTTTTCTGGATTACAGTAACTCTCCGGGGACTGGCTCCTTTTTGAAGCACACACAGAATACCCCACTGACGCAGTGGCAATAGTCTGCAGCTCCCACCTACGAGGTGGGGCGGTCACAAAGTAAAACATGCAAAGTTCATTATGAAAAAAACACTAGCACTATTTCTTGTATTTACACTGTTTGTCACCATGAACGCATGGGGACAGCTCCCGTCCAGGGCGCAGTCCCCGGAGAGAGCGACGCAGGTGTGCGCGGATGGCGATACCCTTATGTCGTCCCCGCGAAAGCGGGGATCTGCGTACTTAGATCCCGGATCGTCGCTTCGCTCCGTCCGGGACGACATTAAAAGGGCTCCTCGCGATGACGACGGAAATAGTATCCATCCACTATCGACCATGGACCGTCGGCCGTTGACCAACAATCCACCAAGCACCATACACTATGCACCATCCACTTTTGCAACCCCAATGCGGCCGGGCAAGGTCACGCGCGCGATCGATGATTTCGTCGAGACCTACAAAGACCCGCATTCGCCGGATAGTACTAATCCTTTTTCGAAATTTGCTGGCCCCAGAAAAAGCCCTGAAGAAGAGCTTGCTGATTACAAAAAGACAAAACGAGAAAAACTTCGTAAAGAAGATCCAGCCATGGCCAAGGCCGAAGACCTTTTCAGGATGGCTGCCATGCTCGAGAATGATGTACACTATTATCTCGACAGCATTCCCCTGAAATTCTTCGAGAAATATTGCAAAAAACCCTTGATCGAGCTCATGAATAAGAATCCCAATGCATCACAGGAAGATCTCATTCCCCAGGCAATGGAGATCATTGTTGCAGAATCCGAACGATTACTCCTCATTGACATGAAGGGATTACATCCGCTTAAAGACTTGATCCAACTCGGACACATTGACCGCGGCGCGGTACTGCGGACGGTCATTAATGATGACGGCAGTACGGTCACGTATCTTGTTACTCGTGCGGGCCTGGTGCTCAAAGTCCCTGAGAATGATGAAAAGTGGAAACGGTATATCAGCATTCTTCAGCGTATCCGCGATAAAGACACCGTGCGAGAGATCTTCGATCGATTTATCAAAGAACGCTATCAGGATAAATGGCGTAAAGAACAAGGCCGCCAGCTTCTCGGCATTACCGATAATTATATAAACGAAGTGGTCCGTGATCCGCTCATAGACAGACTTGCCACACAAACAGTATTCGATACGGTCATAGATCTCTACCTCTTATTCCCGGTGCCTGATATGGCCGCGATCTCCCAGACCCGCCGCGGCATAAAAAATAAGCTCTATGACAAAGAAACGAACACGTACTATGGCATCAAAGATAAGCCCTATTCATTATGGCTTCCCTATCTCGGCATATGCAATCTCATGGATGTGTATCCTGAGACCGCAGAACAGGACATACTGCGTCTTGCGGTTGAAAAAGGCCTGCATCTCGGTATCGACGACCATGGCCATAAAAACATCGTGGTCAAGGACGACATCGGCCGTGTTATCGAACATGACTGGGGCTTTGAAGCGCGTATCTATGCGGTCTTTAAAGAGGGTGAACTGCAGGCACGTTCTGAACACAAACTCAGTCCCGCAGAACAGCGCGCCCTCATCACAAAGACCATGGAACTGTTTGCGCGTGCCAAGGGTAAGGGCGCCAAACGTATTTACCAGAAATCAACGGCCGAATTTTACGCCAACTGTTATGAGATACTCCGCAATACTATCCTGCAGCATCCTGAAGAAGATGTTGACACGTTATGGCATTATGTCATGCGGCCGATGCGGGAGAAAGGCTATGCCCTTTTACACACCAACCTCTACAATCGTCACCCGATCAAGAATTTCGTGATCAGATGTTTTTACTATTTTCAGGAAGTACTCCGCTTGCCTTCTCCGGCACTCAAAGAAGATATCTACTGGGCAACGCTTGAAGGTAAAGTCCCCTTTGAATATAAAAACGAACCCTTTTGGGTAACGTTCAAAAAGATGCACGATGGCTTGCTCTCGAACGAAGACCTGGTGCGCTGGGTGTATCGTGAAAGGGTCATGAACAATGTCAATGACGAGAAACGCACAGCCCAAGGCAGAAAAGCCCTTGAGGTGCCGCTTACTGTCCAGGACGATTACATCGATGACCATACCCGTAAACTCATGACTGACATGCACCTTGATACCTTCCCGCAAGAAGGGTATTTACTTGAAGCTGACAAAGATCTTTTTATCAATGGTTTTAACTCGATCATTCTTCACTCACGCCGCGGTGTTTCAAACCCGGCCGGATATGAAGGAGCAACGTACGGCGTCTCTTCAGGCTTTTTAACCCAACTTATTTCCCTTATGGGAGAGAACGGTAATATGCTGTATGTCAATAATTTCGCTGAAGAAGCGCGGCATTGGGACAAAGGCGATGAATATGATCATGGAGAATATGAAAAAGCCGATGATTTTGAAATGAATATCGAACACGATTCTATCTGGGAAGCGAACATCCAACCTTTATCGTTCTTGTCTGATGGGATCATATTCGTTATGCAACACATTCAAAGTGAAAACATAGAATTTAAGCTGAAGGTACTTAAAATACTTCTTATCGGTGCTGAAAACCTAAAAAATAATTTGGATAAAGGTTCACTTGAGACTGTATTTAAAAAAAGAGCACTTCAGGAAAACGATATTTCATGGGATGACTCCCGAAAATTAGTTACTCCTTTCATCAAGGATGCTTTTGAGCAAACCTTATTCGAATCCCCCATTAACCGGTTTCAAGTCCCGAAATTATTCAATCAGGTGGATACATATTTTTATTTTGTCTATTATAACTTTCTGCATGGCATGTGGGACAAGAATAGAACAGATGGTCTCTCTTTTGCTGACGAGCAGCGGTTCTACGATGATACTATCCTTAATAAACTTTCTCCCGCAGGCACACCGCAACACAACTGGCGCTTTGACTGGGACCGGCCCGATTATGTTAAGTCTGTATACAAGGTCATTAATTTTAACGAAGAGCGGTATCTTAGAAGCGCGTAAATTAATCAAATAAAAAGGTGTAAGATTTACTTTCTCGTGTCGTCCCGGCCTTCGAGCCGGGATCTGAAATCCCCGCTTTCCCACGGTCCCGCCTTTAGGCGGAACCTCGCCTTTGGCGTGGTGCGACGCGGGGACGACATTTTACACATTAAAGTAAATCGTACACCTTTTTTGTATTTTGTTTACGCGGCGGTGCGGACAAGGTCAGCAAGCTTGATCATATTGATCCTGCGCTGAATTGCGGCATGACGCATTTCCATACAAAACCGGACGCCCGTAAAAAAGCCTCCGTCGATATTAAATATCTTTTCCTCATCGATCTTCTTCTGCAATTCCGCCTTATGAGCTTCAGAAGCTTTTATCTGTTCCTTCAATGTACGGATCACTGCATATCTGCGCATCGCTTCACGCATCCAGACAAGTGGTTCGATCATGTACAATTTGAATTCCATTGAGGTTTCGTCGTCATTAACGATCGAATTAACGTCGATCATTATGTTTCTCATCTTTTTTATATTGTCTCTTTGCTCCGGGGAATCACTAAATTTCTTCAAAAGATCATCAATACTATCAGCCGTTCCGACATAGATCGTAGCGACTGTCTCGTCTTTTTCCGAAGGAGCAACATATTCACTCGCTCGTACCGCGCGTACTGTCGTTTTGATATTATTTTTCTTATTTTCATTATCGACAGCACTGCAGATCGTCGTAATATTATTGAACACCTCCACAGGCTGCTCATCTCCAATAATGTATAGCTGTTCCGTGATCTCCAGCCCTTGTGCCTTCAGCCGTTCCAATTCTGCAACACATTCTCTGTACCACTTCCTGAACGCTTCTTTTGTCTGCTCCAGACCTTCAGGCCCATCGTCAAGCATCTTCCTGAACGCATCCAGCATCGAATAATCACCATTGAGCAAAGCCATGATCATATTGTAAACTTTCTTGATCGTATCCCATTTTGCCGTTTCCGATGTTATCTCCTTGCCCTCCGTGCCGGCTAATGCTTTCACCGCTTCCTGGATCATAGTTCCGATCAGCTTCACGGTCTCATTGTTCTCATCTAAGCCGAACACATCAACCATGTTCTTCCAGGTCCTCCATGCTTCTTTAAGCGAGCCCGTAAAAGCCTCTTCGGCATTATCCCCGTTCAGGCGCTTCTCCATCGTCTCATAAAAGAACTTATTCATGATCGAACCGAAGATATACATCAAGGCTTTTTCATCGATGGCAATCTTGCCCTCGGCATCTTTTGAAAGCACCTTATTAGGATTAATGAACATGTTCTTCTCGATCTCTTCTTTAAACTTATCCATCATTGCTTGGCGGCCTTCGTCATCAAGCGTAAGGTATATTTTTTTACCCTCGAGTTCTTGCGCAAGCCCTGCGCCGAGCTCTTCTGCCAATAACCGCGCGCGGGTATCACTCTGCGCGCCGACCTCGTTATTGATCTCCTGCTCAAGGCGAGAATCACCCATCACTGTCGTTTTATCCGTAAAGTAAACGTTCATGCCCTGCGACCCGGCCAGCAGATCACTGATCTGTTCTGAGGATGCATCATCAAGAAAGCGTTGTATCGCATCTGCGCTTATCATGATGCTTCCCTTCTCACTCTGGCTGAGATCCTTATCGTCAACGATCCGTATGCGATCTATCTCTGCATCACCAAAATTATTCAATGCGCGCTCGACAAGATATCCCACGATCGAAAGCCCGTCCGCACCGAATGTATCACGCAGCGATCTGTCCTTTTGGGACCGTTGGTCTTCAAAATAGGTATCGATGTTAAGATGTATACGGCCGGACTGGTCAACAAAATAGCGGCCACCAAGGGTGTTTGAGGCAATATCCTTAAGCTGCTGTTCGCTTAATTGCCGTGCGCCCTCAGATAATGAGGAGATCTTTTCAAGCGCGATCAGGCCGCCTTCAAATGCAACATTATAGGTATCGCCGCCGAGCGCAACAGTCACGGCATTGCCGCTTTCATTATCCCCGGTCAAGCGCATGATGAGCGAGAGCGTATCTGCCAGACCTGCGTCAACAGTGCTGCCCAGTGGATCGTACCCAAGCGCAGCATACAGGTCCGCAGCATTCATGCCCTGTAAAGTGGCGGTCCCGTCAACTACGTTCACACCAAAGGTAGTATTATTTATGGATATTCCGGTAATACTGCCCGGTCCCTGAGCCAGCAACGCAATATCACCTACGGTAAAAGTGGCCTGTGCGATCGCTGCTTGGCCGAATATATTTGAGAGCGTTCCCAGGAGTGAAGCGGTTTGCGCATTTCCCTGCGCAAACATCTGCAGAAGAGATGCACTCACACTATATGATCCGCTTGCATCAGCCGTGCCTGCATTAAATGACAACGAATGTTCGACCGCGCTGATACCATCATTACTCACCAGCATAAAACTCCCGTTCTCGCCCACGGCTGTTATCGCACTACGCACCTGAGCTGCGCTCCCTTGGCCATGCGCCATACTCACTGCAGTATTAATAGTGTTCATTCCCTGAGCGAGCGCTGTCGTATTCAGGTTACTAAACACCGATGATGCGCTTGATCCATTGACATAGGCATTTGCATTGTTAAACTGAGCCGCCTGAGACGCACCGTGATACTGCATAACACCGGTAGTAATGCCGGATACAACTGAATTCGCGGCATTTGCGCCTGATGTGATCACAAAAGAAAGCGCGTATCCGCCCTGTGCCGTAATGATCGCAGGCATAGAAATGCCTGTTGCGGTCACCTGCAATGCCCCCTGTTGTGCTCCTGAATTAATAACAGAATTCATATGCTGTATCGCGCTCTGTATGTTCTGCACATTGATGCCTGCTGTTGCGGCATTAACACCCTGTGCGTTGAGAAATGCCGTATTCGCATTAAAGGTCTGGCCGGCTGCAGCGGTAAAGTTTAAATTAAATGGTACATTATTGATCATAACCGGAATAGAATATCCGTTACCGTTCACGCCAAGGCCGGTCTGAAACCCGGACGGATATACGCTACTCCCCTCGAAGAGACCATGTACGGTATTTATTGCTGAGGTCAGCAAGCCAACATTGATCCCACTCGAAGCATCTAAAGCAATTCCATTGAAGTGTCCCTGGAACAATGTTGCTGACGAAGGGTCTGCCATCCCATTCTGCAACGGCAATCCATAATGATATGTGTTCGCACCGGCATTAATATCGATCACCAAGCCGTGGGCCGTTAATGCAATGTTCCCGAATGTCGCATTCTCGCCAAGGGCTGTTTGCATCTGCCCGTGCACCGCGAGAAGATCGAGGTTAATGTGAACGCCATTGTGATCAACACCATAGAGCGCTGCCACACCACCATCATAGATCTCATAATGCAACTGTGTGACCGTGGCCCCCGGGATGCCTGTTGGGGCAGTAAGCGTGACCGGCACGCGATACCCGCTTCCGTCTGATAACGCTTGTACTTCTCCGATAGTGACCTGTCCCGGTTGCGCTGCTGATGGCAAAATAGTGTTTACTACGTGATCGGCGGCGATCTGTGCCTGCGCCGGCGTGTATGTTGCACTCGACATCGGTATCTCGCCTGTGTTCGGCACCTGACCTTGAGGCGCTTCAAACGTAGTAAATGTTGGTGCTTGCCCAGATATGGTATTGCCCGAATTGAGGCTGTTAGTCGTTTCTCGTGCAGCGGTAATCGTTACTCCTTCAGGTGTACTATTTTTTGTGCCTCCGATCTTACCAATGACTCCCTCATCACCATCATTTCCCTCTTTTTGAGTATCATCTTTTGAATATTGCTTTATCACCGCTTGCCATGCATCGATCTTATTTTGGGCATAAGTTTTCAAGCTTTCTTTATCGGCGATTGCCTTCTGTAACTCTTTAATCCGCCCTTCAGCTTTCATTGCATTCCATTCATCTTCGAAAAGCTTTCCTAATTCTTTATCCTTCCCTAACTCCTCATTTAAATCAAAACCATCGCTTGAAGCCTTGTCTTTTATCTTATCCCATCCTTCAATCTGCCTATTGATAAAATCAACTTTTTCTTCTTGCATATTCCATTTATCAAGAGAAACTTGCTCTTGTCGCAATAGCTCATTTGACTTACTTTCCTGCTTCTCACTCTGCTCAAGCGGGAACAATATTTCCTTCTGCAGTTCAAAAAAGTGATCAAGCCATGATTGTCTTTCTAGTTCTTGGAAGACCGCACGCGCTGCTTCTCTGTTCATCATGGCTTCTCTGATCGAATCCTTTACCGTATTGATGAATTCCTCATTTACTTCCTGCTGCCGTTCTGCGATGGCGCGCAAGGTCATGGCAAGAATAAGATATTTCATAGACTCTTCAGGATCGTTCTCTTCGATCAGCGCCGCGTTTCTTTCTATGACATCCGGAGGGAGATAATTACCCTGAGCGTCCATGTACATCAGGTCTTGCAATGCCGCATAGCCTTCTGTTTTGACTTCATCGATACGGCCGAAAGCCTGGTAGGCCACATTGAGCCGGCTCATCGCAAAGGTCTCGCTGCCACCTGTCATCTGCGGCATGCCGGCACCCATCATGCGGTCCATGTAGGCGACGTTCTCACCGAGCTCATCGATGCGCGGCTGAATGGTAAGATATGAGATATTTCTTTGTTTGAGCATATCAACGATACCGTCCGAGTGGAATCCGCCGGCAACGAGCACGCCGACGTTCTGCTGCGTGCGGTCCATCTCGCTAAGCAAATTAGCGAGCATCGCTTCGTTACGTTCTTCGGCTAGACTGTAAAATTCATCCGCCAGAGCCAGCACTGCATCGAAATCGATCTGTGGCTCAGTGAGGTCAAGCGCAAGGCCTTTTCGCTGGGCCAAGACCTCCATGCCTTTATAGATAAATGGCAGAGAATATTTCATCTTCTCGCGCCGGAATTCAGAGACGTCTTCGCGTATGACCTTGAGGCTCACGAGCTGTTTTAAGATCACCACAATGCGCCAGAGGTCGATGAGCAGGTTCTCGTCTTTGGTGGTCGCAAGTTTGTTACGAATTTCATTATTGGCTTTCAGGATCTCGCGCATGAGCACATTGAAATCGATGAGTGCGAAACGGCGGTAATACTGCGCGAGTTTATCGATGTTCGGGAACAGTAACAGGTTAATGTCACGGCTGATCGCGATGTTCATGAGCGTGAAGACCATTTCGCGTTCCGCGACCGTGCCGGCTTTGTAGTCGGTGTAGAGTTGGCTGAGTTCCGGGTTCTGAGTTCCGCGTTCTGGGTTTCTTGCCCCTTGCCCCTTGACCCTTGACCCTATGGCAACCTGCTCTACGAGTCTTTCTATCTCCCCTTGTAGTTCATCACGATCGATGGCCTGCTCGAGCAGCACGATCTCCTTAAACTGCATGAGCGATACGTAGCGCATAAGGTCAATGCCCAGTTCATCGAGTGCCGGATACAGGATCTGCACGAACGGCAGAATGTCCATATCACGTTTTTCATACGCCGATGCGTCCGCGTCGAATTTTTTGAGCGGCCCGCCGTAGATCATTTCCTTAAGTTCCTCTATCTGCTGCTCAATCTCTGCAATCGCCTTCTCGATATCATCCTGTTTCTCGGATACATGATAAAAGGCGTTGTAGTCCTGCATTAAGAGACCTTTATCTTCGAGACCATAGAGCGTAAAGTCACGGTCTGAGATGACCGACGCATATTCAGCACCGATGAATTTCCCGTCCTTAACGAAATTGCGGCCGACGATATCGCGCGCTTCTTTGATCGGGAAATCACGCAGTTCTTTTAAGTCATAGCCGCCGATGGCCCCTTCGATGCCGATAAATGGATTTTCCTGTTCTGATATCTGCGGAATAAGTTCGCAAATGATGCGTGCCAAATTGACCTGCGCGTCAAGGTTCGAGTGCGCGTCCTGGATATGAATGATGATGCGCTCATCCTCACCCTTCCAGCGCTGGGAGACCTTTCCATGGTCCTCCGGTATCTGGATCGTGTAGACGGTCTGGCCGGCCTGGACTACTTGGGTAGACAGAAACATAAATGTCACTGCCACAGCAATGATCTTTCTAACAATCGGGACAGACACCTTTTTAGTGTCTCTCCCACCTACGCGGTGTATCACCTGGGGACAGACACCTTTTGACTTCACTTTTGTATGCGCCAAAAGGCTGTCAGTCCCCGTATTGTCAGTCCCCGTATTCTTACTAATAACGCCGTGCTTCATCCTCTCCCCACTTTGTTTCGTCCGGGGACAGCGCCCTAATGAGGGCGCTGTCCCCTTTGGCATGCGTTTATAATGGCACGGAGCGTTCCACAACACGCCGGGAGAGGTACTTTTTATTGTATCTTATTTAATGACAATGCATTGAGTTTTTAGAAGAGGGATGAAAAGATGAAGTGTATACTCCTAGTTACTATCATATTGTCAATTATACGTCAAAATAGGTGTTACAGTGTAACAGACAGGTTACAGGTTGCAGGCTACACGCGGTAGGGAAAATGCGAATATTTGCACTATTAGCAATAGAAATTTGCTTATATTACAATTTTATGTAATAATTCTTTATTATGAAAAAACAGGAAACACATCGAAATTCAATAGAAATCATCAGGGATAAGATCCTTCTGATCCGCGGTAAACGCGTGATGCTTGATCGCGATCTTGCCGCTTTGTATGGTGTCGAAACGAAGCAATTAAAGAGAGCTGTAAGGAGAAATGTCACCCGCTTCCCTTCTGATTTCATGTTTCCACTATCTAAAAAAGAACTTTCCGATTGGAGGCGCCAATTTGGCACCTCCAATTTTGACAAGATGGGGCTTCGCTATTCCCCCATGGCGTTTACCGAGCAGGGCGTAGCAATGTTATCATCAGTATTAAACAGTGACTACGCCATCAAAATAAATATCCAGATCATGCGGGCGTTCGTAAAGATGCGCGAATTTCTCGCAACCAACAAAGAACTCGCTGAGATGGTCAAAGAAAACCGTGAGGTGATCATCAAAATAATTCAAACGATCGATGCGCTCAAGAACCCCGCTGTTTCTTCCCCGAAACGCAGGATTCGGTTTCACAATGCAGTTAAATGAGCAAAAATATACTCAGGGGGACACACAATAGTATGTCCCCCTGAGCATATCAATGGATCATGTATCATGCTGCTATGGAATAAGTTATATACTTGAGGTCACAAATTGTGACCTCAAGTTATTGTGGAGGTGCCACATTGGCACCTCAGATCACACATTATTTTTGTATATACAATTGTATTACATTTCGTTATGCGGTATAATCAGTACGAGAATATAAAATGGGATGCAGCAAAGAACGAACTGTTACGTCAAACACGTAATGTAACGTTTGAAACATTATTACGGTCGCCATGCATTGGATATACAGAACACCATGCTCGTGTTGGACAAGAAATTTTATTTTTTTGGTACAAGGGCTATGTATGGTGCATACCCTACGTTGTTGAAGATACATATATTTTCTTAAAAACCGCGTACCCAAGCAGGAAATATACAAAATATTTTAAGGAGAACAGATGTTGAAACGGATACGACTTACAAAAGAAGAACGCGAGATCGAAGCCGCGATCGGACGCGGTGAATATGTCCCCGTGAGCCCTGAAAAAGAAAAAGCGATCAGTGCAGCGATCGAACGCTGGAGAAAAAAAGACGCGGTCTTGAATATCCGTATTAATTCCGAGGACCTTACGAACCTCAAAAAAAAAGCTGCCAAGCTCGGCGTGCGGTATCAAACCTTCATTTCCCAAATACTCCGTAATGTAGCAAATAGCTGATTGAACAAAAGGGGACAGATCTATTTTGTAGTGAGTAAAAAATAGATCTGTCCCCTTTTGTTTCTGGGCGGCCACATGGGGCCGCCCCTACTACTCTTTACTGTTCACTGATTCTTGCGGCTGCTTGACCGGCAGGATGAGCGTGAAGGCCGTGCCCTCGCCGACTTCGCTTGCGACCGTTATCTCACCGTGATGGTCATCGATGATCTGCTTGGTGATCGAGAGGCCAAGGCCGAGGTTGTTCATGTCTTTCTCGGATGAGAAGAATGATTCGAAGAGTTTATCGAGATTCTCTTGGGGAATGCCGCACCCGGTATCGCGCACGGTCGCCGCGACACACGATTCCCCGTCGCGTTCGGCACGGCCGAGGCCGATCGTGATCATGCCCCCGTCCGGCATGGCGTGATGCGCGTTGGCAATGAGATTGATAAAGACCTGCTGCAGTTTATCGGCATTGCCTTCACAGGTAAATTCACCTTCCGATAGATCAGCATGCATTGTGATCTTCCACTTGCGGATCTGGTATTCCATGACCACCAGCGTGTTCTCGATGACTTTGCTGAGATCGATCTTCGCGACGTCCATTTTTTGCTTTTTCGAGAAGTGCATAAGGTTGGTGACAA
>JAFGJY010000116.1 GCA_016928875.1 Candidatus Omnitrophota bacterium
AAAAATATACAATCCACCTACGAGGTGTGAAAAGAGCTTTTCTCACACCTCGTAGGTGAAGAATCCGTAATTAGTACAAACGCAGGCTAAAGCCTGCGGCTACCATTCATTCTTGACTCTTCAGACGACCGCAGATTGGCATCCAGCCACACGCTTATGCATGTAGTATTTTGTGAGGAAACAATAAAAAAAGGGCTGATAGTATACACCTATCAGCCCTTTTAATTTTCTACCTCGTAATTTTTAAGAAAGATGCTTATTGACGAGCTTCGTCATTTCGAACATGGAAACTTTCTTTTTGCCCTTGAAGACCTTCAGCAAGTTTGCATCAGCATTGATCGCTCTGCGATCTTTTTTGTCTTGGAGTTTTTTCCTTTTGATGTATGCCCAAAGTTTTTTCACGACTTGGGTTCTCGGTAGCGCCTTGCTGCCGACGATCGCCGCCAATGCTGCAGAAGGTTTCATAGCCTTCATGAACGCTGCATTTGGTTTTCTTTTCTTCTTAGCTGCTTTTTTCTTCTTTGCAACTTTTTTCTTTGCTTTCTTCTTTGCCATTGGCCTTTCCTTTCGTTAGACGTTATTAATGACCTTACCCATTGTTAAAGATCTAAAAAAAATCCTTTTGAGAAAAGGGGAAAGCGAAAAAAGTAAAAAAAGTAAAAAATCGAATTTACAGAATAGACAAATTATATAGTTTTATTCTCCTATCGTCAACTTGTAACTGCATGTTCACCGAGCTAAACCACCCTTTAAAGCGCAAAATTACCGTCTCCCCCACCCTGTCCCGAGTAAAAAAATCGGACATAGGAACGCTTGGCTATTTACATTCATATGTCTTTTGGCTATAATGGTGCCCATTAAATTCAATAAATATTGCTATCAAACGCGGGCGTAGCCCAATGGTAAGGCAGTAGCTTCCCAAGCTACCTACGGGAGTTCGATTCTCCTCGCCCGCTCCACTTTCCCCCAAACCGCGTCTATTATCCCTCTAGAGGGTATTTTTTGGCATTTATAGCCAATTTCTGTCCGATCGTCGCACTGAGGTCAATACCTGCTACAGAACAAAAGCCAAGCAATAAGATGGCAATATCAGCAATTTCATAGGCTATATCGGTCTTTTTAGTCTTGTCTTTGAGCACTTCTTGGGATTCTGCCTCGGTCAGCCACGTGAATGATTCCATGAGTTCCGCTGCCTCGACGGAAAGAGCCATGGACAGATTCTTCGGAGTGTTATATTTAGCCCAATTACGTGCTTGATTGAATGCTCGGATAGATTCTTTTAACGTTTGCAGCGTTGTGGTAGTGTCTGACATGATGTGATCACCCCGATGAACCGGATATCAATGCCCCATAACGACCGCGGGAGTAGGTTGAGCGGTTACCGGTCTTGGCTTCAATGTCCGGGAAGGCTTTCATTTTGAGATCAAAAAAGAATTCGGTCTCACGTTCGTCACCTTCGTTATTACGTTGATTCACACCGAATTCCAGCAACCAACAGTGCAGATCGCGCAGCAATCTGAGCTCCATCTCCTCAGCACGGCTATCATCGAACTCATAGCGAACATACCCGCCTACTTTCCACAGATCGTTGATCTTATACTCAGTATCGAAGGTCAGCAACGAGGAGGCTTCATCATTATCGCCAAGCAGCTTATCGTCAATAAATCCGTGATTGAGGAGGAACTTCCATTTTTCTAACGGTGTCAACTCAATTGCAAAATCCGACGAATCGAATTGATCTCGTCGAATATCCCACACGTTCTTATGATACAGCATCATCCAGTTATACGGCCGAAGTTCGACCTCAGTGCTAAAGTTCAGCCACGAACTCCCTCCGGCTGCTTCGCGATTGAATTCATAGTTGATCTTGTTATCCAAGACGAAAAGGTCTACGCGTTTCATCTGTCCATCCACCTCACGCTTGGTCTGCAACTTATTTCTGATGCCGAAGGTCACTTCATCAAAATCGTCCTCGGCATCGATCTCATCGAGTTGGAAGAGCGTATTGCGCGGAACGGTCACCTCACGCGTTGAAATGTACCCGATACTCGGCTCAAGGATGTGCCGGATCTGATTGATATCGATGCCGAGCACATCGGTCGTAACATCATAGACCTTGAAATACCGCGTATTAACATCGATCCCACCGCCGTACGCCCCGCGCGTAATGTTCTCCTTGCCTGAGCTATTCTTACTGTAATAATCATGGCGCGAATAAAAATATGGCAAGAAATTATACCGAAATAACTTTACAGGATAAGATATCTTATTGTAGAAATCAAGCCGCACAACATCATCATCCAAGGCGCTATGAGCACGCTTATTGTGAAAGTTGACCACGCTTGTCTCATTTTCATAATAAATGTTAGTATTAAAGACCTCCTGATTATTCCAATTAAATCGTACTTCCGGAAGTTTCTCGATCGTATTTAAAAAATGATTCGCCCGTTTTTCAACGTTTACGAGGAACCCGTACCGTTCGGTATTGCGCGTCAATATTGCAAAGGTCTCCGGGTCGGCCTCGGCTTTATATTCGTTCTCGAAAAAATCATTCAGGAAATATTCATCGTGTAACTTGTTATATTCGACGATCACGTTCGTATATTCATCAATATCGGTCCGATGCTGCCACCGAAAGCGATATCGGTCATCCGTGATATCCGCACTTTCCGGATCCGCCAATGATTTATCAGGCGCCTGAAGATCGTGGGCCACATATGCCCTGAACAGGCCCGTTCCGAACTGTCCATAATTATAGTTAAGATCTGCACCGCCCGCATGCCCTCTCTCGTAACGATAATCATACCGCACGGCACCATTAATGTTCTTATTGATGCTAAAACCCTTTTTAGTCAAAACGTATGCCCCCCAATCGCTCGAATATCCGGGTCTCACGGAGAGCGGCATGTGCTTACCGTGTAACGGCACCAGCATATACGGCCACCACATCACTGTTTTTCCCAGTATCTTGATCTTACAATTCGTTGCGATCAATTTGTCGTCAAAATAGATGATGACCTTCTTCGCCTGAGCACCGTAATGAGGCCTGAAACCCAGATCGCACGTCGTGAGAAAGGCATTCTGAAGATGTACTTTATCTTGGTTGATCTGCTTAATATCTTGCGCATTACCGTAAAAAGGATTCGCCTTATATGCGCCGTCAGGAAAATGTCCTGAATTGCTCTCGAAATTATAAAATACCTTATCGCCACGCAGTTGGTTCTCGCCTTGGAACAAGATCACATGCCCCTCGGCCATGGCTTCTTTCGTGTCATTATAGACCTCCGCATAATCGGCAATCAATCTGTCCTTACCATGCACAATGACCACGTTGCCGCGACCAATGATCTTTTTTGCGTTATTGTCGTACTCGACCTGGTCGGCGGTGACTTCAACTTTCTCATTCGTATCTTTGTTCGTACCTCTATCACTGAAATTGAACTGCGCGAAGGAAGGATGCGCACACATTAGTAATGCACATATAAAAGAAACGATCTTGAAAAGGTTTTTAGCCATTCTTCCCTTTCATAAAAGCTATAGTGTGATCAAGTATCTGATCAAGACTGTAATCAGGTTTGAAATCGATGAACGACCGTAATTTCGTGGTGTCCGGCACGCGATGCATCATATCCTCGAAATCGCGTTCGTAGGCTTCTTCATACGTTATGAATTTTATCTCGGACGAAGATCGCGCTTTCGCTTTCACCAATGCAGCAAGGTTCTTTATAGTAGTAGCGTACGCCTCATTCCCTATATTAAATACTTCGCCAACGCATTTATCCGAAAACCCGATCCCGATAAGTGCCTTAACGGTATCTTTTACGAAGGTAAACGCACGCGTCTGTTCGCCCGTCCCATATACCGTGATCGGATCTCCCTTTAAGGCCTGGCTAATGAAACGCGGAATGACCATGCCGTAGCGACTTGATTGACGCGGACCGCATGTATTGAACAAACGGCCTATGACAATAGGGAGTTTGTGATGTTTATGATAGCCGAACGAAATGAATTCATCCAGTGCCTTCGATGAGGCGTAACTCCAGCGCGTTATGCTCGTTGCTCCCAGGATGCGATCAGAATTCTCACTTAAACGCGGAAGATCATTCTTGCCGTATACCTCCGATGTCGATGCAAGCACCACTTTGCACCCTCTTTTAACAGCACATCGAAAAACATTTTCAGTTCCAAGCACATTAACATGGATCGAATCAAGTGGATTATCGATGATGAACTTAACGCCTACTGCCGCTGCCAAATGATAGACCATGTCGACACCTTTGAACATCTTGTCTAAAAGAGCACAATCAAGAATATCCCCTTCTGTAAAAGCAAAGTTCTTATGCCCCTTGAGGTGTTCGATATTTGCCAGACTGCCCGTGGAAAGATTGTCAATGACAATGACCGAATGGCCGGAATCCAAAAGTTGTTCACACAGATGCGACCCTATAAAACCCGCACCACCGGTTACCAGTATTTTCATGATCAATGATCTTGTAGGTAGGGTTGAATGACCAATTAAATTACATTTAGAAAAACTAACCAGAAACTAATATACAACAACAGCCACTGCTATACGTTGCAGAGGATTTTATCACAGTGATTTTTAATACTCAAGCACTATAAAATACCCCTATTAAAACACTCTATAACGAGGCATCTTTTCTACCCCTAGCAAAAAAAAGTGGAAGCACAATACGCGCTTCCACTTTTCGATCGACAATTACTGCATTCTTATTTAACTGAGACGACCTTACATTTTGCCCAGCGGTCACCGAGACGATCTTTTTTCACGATGAAGATCATCACTGTCTCAATGATAAAACCGATCAACAGAACGAATGGTACCCATAGTAAAATATTGCGCAAAATATACTGTCCTACTGAAGGTTGTCCGCCATCCGTAGTCACGACCTTTAATCCGGCCATACGTTTTCCGGGACCCGCACCGCCGGCAATATCTCTCAAACATGTCCAGGCTATATTGACGAATATCAGAACGATATTGCGCAATGCCGGAGCCGCAGCAAAGAACAATAAGCCGAACATGATCCCTAAAATGATGGGGATGATCACGAGATCGAACAATGCCGCCAAAAACCGTGCGCCGAGGGTCGCTTCCTTCACTACCGGAAGGCCACCGCTTACATTAACGTTACCTTGAATTTGATCTGACATGCATATCTCCTTTCATATGGTTACTATTCGTGAGATTGACGTAATTGCGGTATTTTAGCACATATCTCACTGGTCGTAAAGACTGGCTTTGATATTTTAAGCCTCAAAAAGCACAAATCCTCTATATAATCGATATAATTAGGCCAAATCTTAAGGATTATTCACTCGAGCCCCCGAAAAGGTCATAAAAGGCTCCACAAGCCTTTCTTGGCGCTTACGGCCTTAGCCTGTGCCATAGCAAAATACGTGTAATACTTCTCCTTCTGCCCGTAATATGCGCTCAGGCACGCATAGCCATTCTTCAAAAGATGCC
This sequence comes from Candidatus Omnitrophota bacterium, assembly GCA_016928875.1. Taxonomy (GTDB): domain Bacteria; phylum Omnitrophota; class Omnitrophia; order JAHJGZ01; family JAFGJY01; genus JAFGJY01. The sequence goes on from JAFGJY010000116.1 coordinate 5,489, forward strand.
CGTTCAGCAAGACCCCGCTGGCAAAAACATATGCATACCGTATACTGCTCGTATCGTCGACTTCGACAAATTCGACCCGTATCGTCTTGTCTTTAACGAGCCGTTCGTTCTCTTGCTGCGCTTGTATTGCCAATTGCGCTATTTTCACCCGCGTATCATTCAAGGGCGGGACTTCTATGCCGTAATATTGAACAATCGTGCCACCGCGTAACATGATCCTGTCCCCCGCTAACACTTTTTGGACCTTGGTCTCATAAAAATCGTCTTCTGCCGCAACATCACTGCGACAAAAAAAGACAACGTTATACACGGTGATGATCCCGATAAATACCGCAAATACTTTCATCTTATTTTTGTACAACAAAACTACCTCCTGCCTGCTTGCTTATCAACCGTTTAAGTTCGAGAGACGTTAATAATGGTTGTAATGTTGTGATCGGCATATCAATGACGGATGTGATCTGGTCAACACTGATCGGCCGTGACGTAATTACCGCCAACACGCTTTTCTCCTCGCACGAAAGATCACGTATGGCCTTATCTTTCGTTATGGGTGGAGACGATACACTTTCTATTTCGGGAAAATCTTCAAGGATATCCTCGATCGATTCGACAAAACGGGCACCTTCTCGCAGTAATCTATTCGTCCCTTTCGCCCCTGCATAATTGACCTTACCGGGAATACTGTAAACCTCACGGCCTTCATCGAGCGCCATACGGGCCGTAATAAGTGAACCGCTTCGCGCCGATGCTTCAACTACCAGTACCCCGCGCGCAAGCCCGGCGATGATCCTGTTCCGCTGTGGGAAATTATACCGAAAAGGCTCGATCCCCATGGGAAATTCGCTGAGACACGCGCCACATTCGAGGATCTTACCATATAATTTTTGGTTCATTCTAGGATATATCACATCAACACCGCATCCGAAAACCGCGATCGTACACCCATCTGCTTTAAGCGCTCCCTGATGAGCGGCTGAATCGATCCCCTTGGCAAAACCCGATACGATCGTTATCCCGCGCTGAGCGCATTCCTTGGCAAAATATTCAGCCATCTCAAGGCCATAAAAAGATGCATTGCGTGAGCCGACAATACTTAAACAAGGTTTTACCGGAAATGGCAGCGTACCTTTTTTATACAATACAAGCGGCGGATCAGCTATTTCTTTTAACAATGCCGGATACCGATCATCGTCATAGGGTATGATATCAACATTGTTCCGCTCTATCAAACGCAATTCACCCTCATGATCAAAAACGCTCTTCTCGTGTGCAATTCTATCTGCAAGCCGCCGACCCGCCGAATTTATATGTGCAATCTCACTGATCGCCCGGTCACTGATCATCGCGGCCCACGATCCATACATAGAAACGAATGTACGGATATTTTTGGCGTTCAGTGATGAAATGCGATTGAGTAATAACAGTGCTACAAGTTCTTTCGTGTTCATGTATTTTATTTAAATTATATTATTTTATGCCATTTAATCAAATTATAAGCCAAAAAATGCCCCTTATCAACAATTTTAAGATAGAGGGAAGATGCAGTTAAAAGATAGGTTAGGCAGGAAAATGTTTCTGAAGAAGCTCAAGGATCTGTTCTTTGGAAAGCGGTTTCGAAAAGGCACCGTCCGCATTGACGGTCGCAGCGATACGATCTGTATCGGATTTATCAGAAAATGAGATCAGATACAGAGGAACATTCTTTGTCTCATCTTTGCTCTTGAGCAATGAACAAAGCTCGGAGGTTTCGGTCGAGGTCAAATACACATCAAGAAAGATCATATCCGGGCTCGCTTCCCGAATAGCCGCTAGAAGATCTTTCTCCCGTTTATCAAGGATAGTGATGATCTGAAACGAGTCTGATCTTAGCTCTTGCTCTACAAGATCGAGGAAATCGGGATTATCATCGATAAAGACTATGCGCCGGATCAAAATGTAAAGGCCTCCTTAATAAGCGCCGGTTTAATATCGTCACGAATGACCACGCTGCCGATCTCGACCGGCAGGATCAAACGTATCTTCTTATCTTTTACTTTTTTATCGCCATACATCGCACCAAGCAATGCTGCCTTATCCAGATTGTACGGTACGATAGAAGTCGGTAAATGGGCCTTATCGATCACGCCTATCAAACGTTCAAGCGATTCGCCATCGAACATCTCAAGCTTGTTCGCGAGCCGGCCTGCGGCTTGCATACCGAGGGCAACAGCCATACCATGGGTGATCTTTTTGTATTGTCCTACGGTCTCGAGCGCATGCCCGAAGGTATGCCCCAAGTTCAAGACCGCCCGCAACCCGGATTCCTTTTCATCACGTTCAACCACTTTGGTCTTGTATTGCACGCATTTCGTAACGATCCGTTCGATGACCTCAAGGTCAAGATCAAAGATCGCATCAATGTTCTTCTCCACATATTCAAAGAACAGATGATCGAACAACATGCCATATTTTATAACTTCGGCCATACCATTGATGAGCTCTTTTTCCGGCAAGGTCGAAAGTGTCGCACTATCGGCAATGACCACCTTCGGCTGATAGAACGATCCGACCAAGTTCTTCCCCTCCGGAAGATTGATCCCCGTCTTGCCGCCGATCGCGCTGTCAACCTGGGCGAGTAAAGTTGTGGGAACATTCACAAAATCTATACCGCGCATAAAGATCGACGCTGCAAATCCGGCAAGGTCCCCGATAACACCGCCGCCTAAGGCGATGATCATCGAACTGCGCTCAAAACGATTCTCTATCAGCACCTTCATGAGACGGAAAAGTTGCTTCTCTGATTTTGCCTTCTCTCCGTCGGGGACTAGATGACGGATCGCCTTGATGCCTTGTCGTTTCAATGAGCCGGAAATAAGCGGCAGATACACCGCCCCGATCTTCTGGTTCGTCATTATCAAAACGGTATCATTACGTGCGATCTTTGCAATGATCTGGCCTGCATTCTGGATTATGCTAGAACCGATAACAATGTCATAGCTATTCTGCTCTAAATGGCACCGTACTTTTTTCTCCTTCTTGAACAAGCTCATCATTTACCTCTATTATCTATCTTATTCGTGTTATAACCGCGATATAATCTTTTTAACAATACCGTCCGGATCGAGATGGTTGGTCTCTATAATAACATCCGCTTTTTCGTACTGCGCTTTACGTTGTGCAAATATCTCCGCAAGCTTTGCCTTGGGGTCGGCGACCTTAAGCAGCGGCCGCGACGTGTCATGTTTTATATGCGAGAGAAGCGAATCTACGGAGGCCTGCAGATATATTATCACACCCGAATCCTTCATAACAGCGATATTCTCGTCATTGATGACGATACCACCGCCGGTAGCGACGATTGCCTTATCGGCAAACGAGACTTTTCGCAACTCAGCGTGCTCAACATCGCGAAAGTAGGGCTCCCCTTTAGATGCAAATATCTCATTGATGCTCATCCCCTGCGAAGCAACAATGCGCTCATCAAGGTCGATCACCACTCTTTTCAGCCGCGTGCCAAGTAACTTTGCGACCGCAGTTTTGCCAGACCCCATCATGCCTACCACATAAATATTGTCTGCCATGGTTTTACCTTGTCTTCAAATATTCCTTGTATGCATGCAAGTTCCGCTTAATTTCCGCAAGCGAATCTCCGCCCGTTTTCTCGAGCAACGCCCGTGCCACTTCGAACGCAACAGCGGCCTCAGCGATCACACTACACGCTGCTATGGCACACGTATCGCTACGCTCATAACTGGCCTCGGTGCTTTTCTTGGTCTTCATGTCAACCGAGGGCAATGGATTCTTGAGCGTTGAAATAGGCTTCTTGGCTATTCTCACCACGACTTCTTCGCCGTTGCTCATCCCGCCTTCAATACCACCGGCATTATTTGATATGTGATGATAGCCGGCTTCTTTGTTGTACGCGATAGGGTCATGGACATACGACCCCGCGTGATAGCCGACATTCCACCCCAGGCCAAATCCAACCGCTTTAATGGCCTGCATGCTCATGAGAGCCTGCGCAAGCTGCCCATCCAATTTGCGGTCCGGTTGCACGTGAGAACCGATCCCGGCCGGCAATCCTTTGACCCTGATCTCGATCACACCACCCAATGTATCGCCATTCTCTCGTGCTTCATCGATAAGCGCGATCATCTTTTCTTCAACGGCCGATGATACACAATTAAGCTTTGATGTATCTTTCGCTTTTTCGATCTGTTCAAAGGTGATCATTTCACCGGATATCGATGCTGCTCCCACTTGAATAACATGAGATGCGACCCTCACCCTGCATTCCACTAATAAAAGTTTACAGATCGCACCGATTGCGACATGCACCGCAGTACTGCGTGCACTGGCTCTTTCAAGAACAGCCCTGATCGAGGTATCGTATTTTAGACTCCCTGCAAGGTCTGCATGTCCGGGCCGTGGGCAAACCAGATCAGGCATAGAATCGATCGTATTGTCTTTGTTCTTCACGATAAGCCCTATCGGTGCTCCGGTACTTACGCCTTTAAGGATGCCTGAATGTATCTCTACTTTATCATTCTCGATCTTTTGACGATCACCCCGACCATACCCCGCCTGTCTCCGTGCCAGATCAGCATTGATACGATCCTCTTTTATCTCGACACCGCTCGGCATCCCTTCCAGGATACCCATCAGACATGTACCGTGCGATTCACCGCTTGTTAAATAACGCAACATATATCCTCCTCATTCTATCTTTGCTTTTTACAATCCGAATATCGAAACAACGATCTGGTCGCCGTAAAAGATCGCCGCAACCGCCCCCATAGACAAGAATGGCCCATAGGGTATGGTCGCTTCTTTTTTAACGAATTTATAGTATAACGCAAATATTATCGCAAAGTATGGTGATAGCAAAAACGCTATTACGGTATATTTCACGCCAACGAACGCGCCGATCATCGCTAAGAGCTTAATGTCCCCGCCGCCCATAGCTTCTTTCTTGAAAATGTAGCTGCCCACGACCGCCAGCACATAAATTATCGCACCACCGCACAACAATCCCAGAATAGAGTCCGCGATAGCAAGCCGTTGATCAACCTCGAACTGGACCTGCGGCGCACAAAAGCTGAACAACAAACCAACCAACATGCCGTAGAATGTGATCTCATCAGGAATGATCTTGAACTTGAGATCGATCACACTCGCTACTACAAGCGAACAAAACAAATACAATAGGAAAACAGCACGGGCCGTGAGGCCAAAATATGAGAACGTGAGAACGAACATCCCCGCTGTCGCCAGCTCGACTAACACATAACGAATCGATATCGGCGCGCTGCACTGTCTGCACTTCCCGCGCAAGATCAGATAACTTATGAGCGGAATGTTATCATACCACACGATCGGTTTAAGACACATTGGACAATACGACGCCGGTTTAATGACCGATTTTTGTTCATCCGGCAAGCGATAGATACAAACATTGAGAAAACTCCCGACTATCGCTCCGAAAATAAAGATGATCGTCATCGCCATAGAGGGCGTATCGCGTAAAAACTGAATATATGCATCTACGTTCATCATTGGTCCTTTTTATCTGTTGTTATTAATGCGACAACTGTGCCAGTAACGCTTTTTTCATTACATCGACCGGAGCATCATGCCCCGTCCATAATTCGAACGCCCGAACGCCTTGATATAACAGCATCATGAGCCCGTTCGAGGCGTTAAGGCCATGAGCACGAGCAGCGTTAACCAGCTTCGTTTCAGCCGGATTATAGATCAGATCATAAACACACGCGCTCGTATGGGCCAGATCTCTTTCCGCGATAAGTTCAGGGTCATCGGCATGCATGCCGCATGTCGTGGCATTGACGATGAGATCAAATCTCTGAAGATCATGTGCAATATTCTCAGGTTCAATAACTTCAAGAGCACTACTACTGAAGTCCCCACTCGTTGCATAGTGCTGTCTGAGCGCAAACGCTTTCTGTAGATCCTTATCAGATATGACGACCTTGTGCGCTTTGCTTTTTAACAGCGCGTACAAACATGCTTTACCGGCACCGCCGGTACCAATAAGCAAGGCTGTTTTACCTGCCGGCGAGAACGAAAGATCGATCGCAAGGGCCTTTAAAAAACCATACCAGTCCGTGTTATAGCCGCAGTAAAACCCGCTTTCAAGCGTCACTGTATTGACCGCCCCGATAGCACGCACACTTTCATCACTGCAACAATATACATCTTTCACTTCAGTGATAAATTTCGTTTTATATGGAACCGTGACATTGAATCCCGCATACCCCGAAGCATGAAGGCTTTGAATGAATGCATCAACTTCTCTTTCAGAGGGGATCTCGAGCGATCTGTATTCCGCATCGATACCGAGCGCCTTGAATCCGGCATTATGCATGCCCGGTGAGAAGGAGTGATGCAAAGGATATCCGATAAGCGCGTATTTCTTTGTCATGCCCGTGTGCGGTGGATCGTGTGATGAGGAAGGGGCATGCTGTGCCGCATACCCCGGAACCTATTTTTTAACTAAGATCTTGTTTATAGCTACAAGGTATGCTTTAACGCTTGCTTCAATCACATCGGTACTGGCGCCGCGGCCGCTATATTCATTAGCTCCGTGTGCTACCTTGACGCTTACCTCCCCGAGCGCGTCTTTGCCCGAGGTAACTGAATGGATCGAGTAATCAACAAGCTTTGCCTTTACCCCGGTCACTTTCTCGATGGCTTTATAGCACGCGTCGACCGGCCCGTCGCCCGAAGACTGTGAGGTCCTCTCTTCGCTGTCTTTCTTTATTCGAATTACAGCCATCGGCGGTTTGTCGGTCTCGACGTTCACCTTCAGATATTCAAGATGCCACGCGGATAACGATTGCGCGATCTGGTCTTGAACGATCGCTTCGATATCTTCGTCATAAATATTCTTTTTGCGGTCGGCCAAAACCTTAAAGGCCGCAAATGCCTTCTCTACCTGCTGGTCATTGAGATCGAACCCGAGACGTACAAGCTGGGTCTTGAATGCATGCCTGCCCGAATGCTTTCCCATGACCAAGCGCGTTTCGGTCAAACCGATATCCTTGGGATCCATGATCTCATAGGTTTGGCGTTTCTTCAGAATACCATCCTGATGGATCCCAGCTTCGTGACTGAATGCATTTCGTCCTACCACAGCTTTATTGGGCTGGACCGTAATACCCGTCATGTTCGAGACGATCTTAGACGACTTCATGATCTCGCCGACATTGATCATAGTATCCGCATGGTAAACCTGTTGACGGGTCTTCAACGTCATTACAACTTCTTCAAGCGACGCGTTGCCCGCTCGTTCACCGATACCGTTGACAGTACACTCAACCTGATTAGCTCCGTTCAAAATGGCGCTCAATGAGTTGGCGCTTGCAAGACCAAGATCATTATGGCAATGCACGCTTAATACTACCTTTTTACCAAGGCTCGGATTTTTCTCGACCAAATAGGCGATCAGCGTACCGAATTCTTCCGGCAGCGTGTATCCTACCGTATCAGGGATATTGATCGCCGTCGCTCCGGCCGCGATAGCGGTCTTAACGACCTCAGCCAGAAAATCCCGTTCGGTCCTGGTCGCATCTTCAGGAGAATACTCGATATCGTCGAAATAGTTCGCGGCATACGTTATCATCTTAGTGACCGTATCCAGGATCTCTGCCTTTTCCATTTTAAGTTTATATTTGCGATGGATCGGCGACGTTGCCAGAAAAACGTGGATCTTTTTCTTCTTGGCGAATTTGAGCGCTTCACACGCTGCATCGATATCACCTTTACGCATACGCGCGAGCCCCGCGATCACAGGTTTCTTGACCTTTTTTGAGATCATCTGGATCGCTTCAATTTCGCCAGGTGAAGCTGCCGGAAATCCCGCTTCAATAATATCGACATTGAGCCGTTCAAGCTGTTCAGCGACCTTGATCTTCTCTTCCGGCGTCATTGAAGCGCCGGGCGATTGCTCACCGTCACGCAGTGTAGTATCGAAAATATAAACCCTGCGAGGTTTTTTTGTCTTTTTCTTTGTTACCATTGTCTATCCTTTCGTAGGTACAGGTCGCGACCTGTCCCTACTATCGCGACTACCCTATCATTACCGGATCCAGCTCATCATCGCGCGTAATCTCTTGCCGATTTTTTCTATCTGATGAGCCTGGCCCGCTTTTTTATACTTGTTGTAATTCGGTCTACCTTTCTTATTTTCATTGATCCATTCTTTTGCGAATGAATCGTTCTTGATCTCCTGTAATATTTTCTTCATCTCAGCTCGTGTTTGCTTCGTAATGATGCGTTTACCGCGCGAATAATCACCGTACTCAGCAGTATCAGAAACGACATGACGCATACCCATGATACCCTTCGAATAGATAATATCCGTGATCAGCTTGAGCTCATGTAAGCATTCAAAATATGCGATCTCAGGCTGATACCCGGCATTCACCAAGGTCTCAAATCCGGCAATAATAAGCTCGCTTACGCCGCCGCACAACACAACCTGCTCTCCAAAAAGATCAGTCTCGGTTTCTTCTTTAAAGGTCGTTTTAATCACCCCGCCATGAGTACCGCCGATGCCTTTGGCATATGCCAATGCGTATTGTAAGGCTTTACCTGATGCATTCTGATGTATCGCCACTAAACAAGGAACTCCTTTACCTTCTTCGTATTGAATGCGTACTAATGTACCCGGGCCTTTGGGTGCAACCATGAATACGTCAACATTCTTCGGCGGAACGATCTGCTTGAAACGAATATTGAAACCATGCGAGAATATAAGCGCTTTCCCTTTTTTGAGATGTTTCTTGATATACTTCTCATATACCATACCCTGCACATGGTCTTGGGTCAGGATCTGGATGAAATCGCCTTTTTTCGCTGCTTCTTCAGCGCCGATCGGTTTGAACTTGTCTTTGATCGCTTGCTTATAATTTGCGGTCCCTTTAAGTTCGCTTACGATAACCTTTACACCACTATCACGCAAATTCATCGCTTGACCTCTCCCCTGAGCACCGTATCCGATGATCGCAACAGTCTTGTTCTTCAAATAACTTAATTTTGCATCTTCGTCATAATAAACCTTTGCCATTCTGTTTCCCTCCTTTGAATTCCTTATGTATGTTATTTCTTCTTTGCTTTTGCTGTCTTTTTCTTCGTCGCCGTCTTGGCCTTACCTGCCGGGCCCTGCTTGGCCGTATTAAACCGCAATTCGGAAGCACGTGCGATCGCAATGATCCCGGTATTGACGACTTCCAGTATTCCGAACGGCTTCATGAGCTCGATCAAGGCATCGATCTTACCTTCAGGACCCGTCATCTCGATCGTCAATGTCCTTGGATTCACATCCACTATCTTAGAACGAAATGTGTTAACGATCTGTATGATCTCGGCTCGTGTCGCAGGCGTAACCGCAACTTTAATAAGCGCCAGTTCGCGATCAATCGAATCCTCCTGAGTCAGGTCGGCGACCTTGATCACATCGATCAATTTGTTAAGCTGTTTCATGATCTGTTCTAATATCCTCTCATCCCCGTCGACCACGATGGTCATCCGGGAAATCGTCGGGTCCTCGGTCTCACCGACCGCAAGCGAGCTGATGTTGAACCCCCGCGCTGAGAACAAACCTGAGACGCGTGTTAGAACACCAAAATGGTTCTCAACCAAAATACCAATCGTATGCTTCATAATTAAACTCCTTTATAATCTTTAATGATTGTCTCATGTCTCACGTTTCAAGTCACAGGCAAACAAAGCCCATACGATGCAACAGAATTATCGGAAACATAAGAATTAGTTATTGATTTTCTAAAACTATACAACTTCTTTCCAAGAGTCTTAAATCTTTCCAAAAGAGAACTATATTCAGCTTGCTCTAATGCGCCGGTCAAAAATAACATCTCAAGGTGATATTTCGTTTCATCGCATGACGCAAGAGCATATGTTAAGAACCTAACATAATCAGTTTTGTATTTCTTCCGGCCAAAACCCTCAACGATATTTGCGCCAATCGATTTTGCAGCACGTCTTATTTGGCTCCCTGTTTCATATTTTTCATATTGAGGTAAGTGAGTTAACGTAATTTGATGGATATCAACTGCCAATTTTTTGCTTAATTGATACACTTCCAAGTCTTCATAACTTTGCGGCATGATCAACCACCTTTGTGTCTTTCTACAGTGCTTCAGGCTGCAAGTCTCAGGTCTCAGACCAATAGCTCCATGTCCCGTCCAACCTGTAACTTGAAACTTGTGGCCTGTGACTTGATTACGCCATGCCGCCGATCATGCGATTGATGGCCGACCCTGCCGGCACCATCGGGTACACATTCTCTTCCCGTTCAACGATGAAATGCAGGATCACCGGACCATCATGCGCGATCGCTTCTTTGATCGCCGGCTCAACATCTTCTTTACGTGCAATGCGGATCCCTTTGGCACCATACGCCTCGGCAAGCTTTATAAAATCAGGATTACCGGCCTGCAGGTCTGTCTCGGAATACCGTTTGCCATAAAACAATTCTTGCCATTGCCGCACCATACCCAGAAAACCATTATCCAAGATCGCGACCTTGACCGGGACTTTATAAAACACCGCTGTAGCAAGTTCCTGAATATTCATCTGTATGGAACCATCACCGGCAATGTCAAAAACGATCGCATCTGGCGCAGCAACTTGTGCACCGATCGCAGCCGGAAGACCATAGCCCATTGTCCCCAGACCGCCACTTGTAACGAGCGTTCGCGGTTTAGTGAAACCACACCATTGGGCTGCCCACATCTGATGCTGCCCCACTTCGGTCGCAATGATCGCCTTATTCTTAGTAAGCTTGCCGATCATCTCAATAATATACTGCGGACGGACCTTGTTATCATTCTTATATTTTAGCGGATACTTTTCCTTCCACTCCGCGATCTGTTTGAGCCATGATGCTGTCTTTGGACCCTTCACATATTTCTTCAGTTCAACCAATGCATCTTTTGCATTCGCGACGACCGGAATATCCACCTTAACGTTCTTTGAGATCGACGAAGGATCGATATCAATGTGGATTATCTTCGCATGCGGTGCGAATTCGTCGATCTTGCCGGTCACGCGATCATCAAAACGCGCCCCGACCGAAATAAGAAGGTCTGAATCCTGGATCGCATGATTCGCATATGCGGTACCATGCATACCCAACATCCCCAAGGACAATGGATCGTCCTCTGGGAATGCGCCAAGACCATTCAATGTTGTTGTCACCGGGATCTGGGCTTCTCGTGCCAATGTCGTCAATTCTTTTGCCGCATTTGAAATGATCACACCGCCACCGACATACAAGATCGGTTTTTTGCTATTAGTAATTGCTTCCGCTGCAATTTTTATCTGTTTGATATTAGGTTGCGTATGCGGGTTATAGCTCCTGATATAACATTTCTCAGGATACTTGAATTCCGCCTCAGCGAGCGTAACATCGACCGGAATGTCGACCAACACCGGCCCCGGCCTGCCTGTCTGTGCAATATAAAACGCCTCTTTTATGATCCGCGCCAGGTCATTGACGTCTTTGACCAAAAAATTATGTTTGGTTATCGACCGTGTTATGCCGACCAGGTCTGCTTCCTGAAACGCATCATTACCAATAAGAAAGGTCTTCACCTGTCCGGTAAAAGCAACCATCGGAACAGAATCCATATACGCCGTCGCGATCCCGGTCACCAGGTTCGTTGCCCCCGGTCCCGATGTTGCTAAACACACCCCAGCTCTGCCGGTAACACGCGCATAGCCATCAGCCATATGCGCCGCTCCTTGTTCATGACGAACAAGAATGAAATTCAATGTACTTTTGTATATTTCATCAAAAATAGGAAGCACTGAACCACCGGGATATCCAAAGACGGTATCAACCTTCTCCCGCTTCAGTGCCTCTATAAAGATCTTGCTGCCTTTCATTTTCATCACTTAAACTCCTTTATTAACGCCCACCTCGATAACCTCTACTATGGTCATGATCCTTTGGGCTTCTTTCTAGTATATTCTTAATATTATTAGCTATAGTGAAGAGCTGTGATTATATCATAAGCTCTTTAATTGTCAAAAGGTTTAACATAAATGGGTTACAGCAACTCACCGACGATAAAACCTCCTCATGCGGGCCCCTCCGGACAAAAAAAAAGGCAGCCCCGCGAAGGGGCTGCCTCAAAGAGCAGCTCACACCCCTCGCCTTACATGGGGACTCCCAATAATACTACGAATAGCGGCGCACCTGATGTATTCATTGAATACGGTGCAGCCTGACCTCCGGTTGTTTTTGATGTTCGTATGCAATTCTTCATGATCGTTCCTTATTTAAAAAATCCGTTACATTGAGAATTATACCTTCTCTTCGCAAAAATACAAGAGCTAAGATGGGGAATAGCAATAAAAGTCTTCACCCTTACCTGGTCTAAAATGGGATATTGTTCTCGTTTTCTACGCTGACTGAGAATATATCGCCTCATTAACAACTGCCGCATTATCACTGTCAGACGCCTCTTCAATAAGTCGTTGCTTGAGAAGATCAAGCTCCGTAACTATTCGTATATTAAGATCGAGCCCCATCTCAGTTAACGTCGCGACGATCGCATCACGCAATTGCAGATTTTGTTTATACGAAAGCGCCTTGTGGAATTTCTGCATAAGGGTAATAAACTCACCGGCGACGTCTCCAAACTCTGCTTTCTGCGCCTCTGTAAATTGTTGATCAAGCCACCCATTGATAAGGAACTGATAATAATATGCATAAAATTCACGCGCTAAGGGAGTCATATCATTGGGGTTGTATGTCGCGCGGACAGAATAATCCATAGGCATGTTTTCCAAAATAAATTCCTCAAGTGCTATATAGCTGCTTTTTAAAGTTTTGGATCCGCTCTTGCCTATTGCTTTTCGTAATTTAGCGAAATCTTTGCTTGTTTTTCTCACATCCTCTTTCGCATGTACGATCTCATGGGTAAATGTTAAGTAATATGTTATCGTATCAAAAAAATGCATATCGCCATTTTCGTCAACGATCCCGCCAATAATGTCGCTATTTTCCCCACACACACCAGCCCACGCTACTGTATCACCATCATAAATAGAAACATTGCCGGCAAATTGACCGCGTAATTTTTCAAAATTATCCGCACGGAGCGCCTTTCCTGCAACGTATACATCCTGGCTATCGATTCGTAAAGAATCTTCTGCCTGCGCTTGCAGCCCTTGCAGAGTAAAGCTTCCTGCCACGATCGGAAGAAACATCTTCGCCAAAACCGAATTCCGATCTCTCCACGCTGTAATACGCTTGTAGATCTTACCGAATATACTTGTGGTCTTTGTACTCTCATAGGGAGCGGCTAGATCATACCGCTCGAATGCTGTAGCGGGCACAGCATAGCCTACCGCAACAATGATAAGCTGCAGATATAATGCTAGACATAGTGATAGGATAAACACACCTCTGCCGTACCGCATCCCATCTCCTTTGTTCTTCCTGGCATAAAAAAGGGTAAGATCTATGTACCTTACGTACATTAACCTTACCCGACTCTGCTTAAATAATAGCATGTATATACAAAATTACAACGTAAGCGCAGAAATTCCCATTACTTAACGAAAATAGGCACGCCTTGTTTAAGGAGTGGCGAGGATAGCCCCTGTATCTGCACTTGTGACAAATGCTGCATACCGCGCAAGCCAACCACCCTCCACTTTTGATCTGAATGGCTTAAGTTTTTTCATACGGCGGCTGATCTCAGCTTTTGAAAGACGAACATTCAGAGATTTTTTCTTAACATCAATATCGATGATATCGCCATTTTGTAAGATCGCTATCTCGCCACGTGCCGCTGCTTCCGGCGCAACATGGCCGATACAAAGGCCACGCGTCCCCCCTGAAAAACGGCCATCGGTAATAAGTGCGGCTTTTATCCCCGCACCGCGGATAGCTGCGGTCGGTGATAACATTTCCTGCATGCCCGGACCACCGCGTGGCCCCTCGTAACGAATGACGACAACATCCCCATCCTTGACCTTACCCTTCAATATTCCTGCAAGCGCATCTTCTTGGGATTCAAATATCCGCGCCTTGCCTGAGAAGGCAAGCATGTCTTGATCAACACCACTGGTCTTAACGACCGAACCATTACGCGCTATATTACCGAAAAGAAGCGCCAGGCCGCCTTGCTGTGAGAATGCGTTTTTTGCAGTGCGCAGTATCTTCCCGTCAGGTTTCGACGAAGAACGCACATAATCGCCAAGCGTTCCGTAAACAGTCTTCGCTCTAAGATTGATCGATGATTTCCCTCCGTCGTAAACAGCACGTAAGATCGCGCCCATACCGCCGACGTTATGAACATCTTCAATATGCACGTCCGGCCGTGACGGGGAGATCTTGATCACGTTCGGTGTCTCTTTTGAAAGTTGATTCAGACGCCGCAAGTTGTACGGAATGCCTGCTTCGTTGGCGAGCGCCAATACGTGCAGGACCGTATTGCTCGATCCTCCCATTGCCATGTCCAGGATAAACGCATTATCGATAGAATCTTTCGTTAAAATGTCGAGCGGTCGAATATCTTTCTTAAGTAAATATAAAAGACGACGTGCCGCGTTCTTGACCAACGCAATCCTTGCGGGATTGATCGTAAACTGACGCTTCTTGCCCTTAAGACGTCGCGTCGCGGTTATCGTTCCATTGCCCGGCAAAGCGAACCCCAACACCTCACCGAGGCAATTCATGGAATTAGCAGTGAACATCCCGGCGCAGCTGCCATATCCCGGACAGGCACATTCCGTAAGCTGCTGTAAACTTTTTGTGCTCATTTTACCGACGCTATGTCTGCCGACACCTTCAAATACAGTAATAAGGTCAGATCCGCGCGAACCCGCAAGCATCGGACCGCCGCTTACATAGATCGCCGGAATATTAATGCGCACCATCGCATTGTACATCGCGGGTACGATCTTATCGCAATTGCCTATCCCGATCCATGCATCACACGGATGCGCGCCGATGATGGTCTCGATCTGGTCAGCGATAAGTTCTCGGGACGCCAACGAATATTTCATTCCAAAATGTCCCATTGCTATTCCATCACAGATCGCGCCGCCGATGTTCGTATACCACACATTAACACCCTGTTTCTCAAGTTCTGTTTTAACGACCGCACCTAATGTGTCGAGGTGAGCGTGACCGGGGATCTGGGTCGTATACGAATTGATAATCGTAACGAATGGCTTTTTCACGTCCTTGACCTTTTTGATCACGCCTTCGGCCATCATGAGTGAAATACTGGGCAACATATGTGCTCCTGAACGATACACACCGCTCCCCTTTTGCTGAATGCTCTTTATGCCTTCATTAACTGCTTTTGGCTTCACGTCCAACTCCTTTGACAAAAACGTTGGGGGACACACACGCGTGTGTCCCCTGTTAATAACGAACCTCGGGGACACACGCGTGTGTGTCCCCGATTGTATTAAATATTCATCACAAGCATCTTGATCTTGGTCTTTTCGGCATCATCGGCCGCGCGATCTTCGAGCGCTTTTCCAATGACAGTACCAACTTTGTATTCCCCGGCAGCCATTGCAGCACCTTCTTGCGCATCAGAACTGACAAGCAGCTGTCCTTTGGTAACCGCACCGGTGACCTTAACGTGTACGATCCCTGCCATTGAGAGCGGAAAACGAGTAACATAGTCAACAGGACCAGCTAATACAGCGTGTGAATCCGATATTACACCAACAACATTCGAATCGTACCCGATCTTTGACTTTTCAAACGTATAATTATCGGAGATCATGACCACATCACCGTTCTCCAGGTCCTTGCCCTCTATCGCCTCGGCAAAGTCATATACATTCTTAGTGGCGCCGGCCTGGGCGTTGTTCGTTGTGATCGTCCCTTCAGTATAGCTATTTCCTGTTACTGATAAATTAGCGGTAATAGTAATACGGCCGTTGACCAGGTTATCGATCGTCTCGCCGTTACCGAATGTGATAATGCCGCCTTGTTCATTCCCGCCTACCTGCAATAGATTATTGACCGAAACATTGTCCCCCAAAGAAACGTTGCCGGCAATATCAACGGACGCCTGCGGAGTATCTGTCCCAAATCCGACGGTACCCTCAAAAAATGCAAGATTCTCAACTGAAAGATTATTACTGACCGAAAGGTTCCCAACAAGTATATGCCGCTCTCCGGCAAGTGCAGTTGTTGTGATAGTAACGATAACGCACGCACCCAATAAGATCAACATAAGGCGGGATTTTAAAGACATTTTATGGCATATAACATTTTCGTACGAATGAGCCATATGATAGCTCCTCCTATAAAAGGTGTTTACGATGTTAACGTATGTTATTCACAGTGGATAAAAAAACGTGAGTATGCCCCTATGATAGAATATACTTACGGCAAATGCAATCAAAAATGAAAGTTTGCCCGTTAAATATCTCGTGCTCGGGAAGGTCTGCCTAATGGGATTATGTTGAAACCGAGTTCATACATCTTGTTTATATCAAGAAGATTACAACCGTCAAAAATGAACGCCGGATGTTCCATGGCGTCATAAATTCTTTTATAATCAAGCGTGGCATACTGCTCCCAGGCGGTCAAGATCGCGATAGCATGCGCACCCTCGGCTGCTTTATACGGATCGTCCTCAAACGTAACGAGATCCTTATAATCAGCGAGATCTTTCCGTGCATTCTCCAGTGCCTTTGGATCCGTGATCACGACCTCGGCTTTTTCTTCAATAAGTTTTTTCGATATCAAGATCGCCGGCGATTCGCGTGTATCACCCGTATTTGTTTTGAACGCAAACCCTAAAAGCGCGATCTTTTTGTCTGTCACAGTATTGAACATCAAGCGCACCATTCTATCCACAAAGCGCGTTTCCTGATATTCATTCATTGTAATGACCTGTTCCCAGTAATCAGCAACCTCTTTCAACCCATAACTCTGCGCAATATACACCAAATTCAAGATGTCTTTCTTGAAACACGAACCGCCGAACCCTACACTTGCTTTGAGGAATTTCGGCCCGATGCGAGAATCGCATCCGATAGCATACGATACTTCATTAATATCGGCACCGGTCCGTTCGCATAAAGCACTGATCGAATTGATCGACGAGACCCGCTGTGCTAAAAACGCATTGGCTACCAGTTTTGAAAGTTCGGATGACCAGATATTGGCGGTGATTATCTTCTCGCGCGGGACCCAGTTAGCATAGATCTCAACGATCTCATCCCGAGCACGGATCCCTTCGGGCGTTTGTTCTGATCCGATCAAAACACGATCAGGATCTTTCATATCCTCAATGGCGGTCCCTTCGGCCAAAAATTCCGGATTAGAAACCACCTGGAAATGAACCCCTTTTTCATGGTCGGAATATAAAATTCGCTTTAAGGCTTCGGCCGTCTTTACCGGTAACGTCGATTTTTCAACAACGATCTTGTTGCTGTCTGATTCTTTCAATATTTCGCGAGCTACCTTTTCGACGAATTGTAGATTAGCCGCTTTGCCCGCGCCTATGCCGAACGTCTTGGTCGGTGTATTGACCGAGACAAAGATTATGTCGGCTTCTTTTATGCATTTGGCGATATTAGTATCAAAGAAAAGGTTTCTGCCGCGCGTCTCCCGTACAACTTCATCAAGCCCAGGTTCATAGACCGGAAGTTTATCGGAATTCCAAGCTTTGATACGGTCCTTATTAACATCAGCGACCGTGATCTTATACTGTGGGCATTTAAGAGCGAACACCGCCATAGAAGGGCCGCCAACGTATCCTGCGCCAATGCATAAAATATTTTTTTCGAACTTCATGATCAAATCCCTTTCTTTTCAATGTTCCGCTTACGCCGTACAACCTATCTCGCCACATCGTTCGGTCAATTCAACAAAAACCGGAACGCTCAGTTCTTCTGCCCGCGCCGATAATGAGAGACCATTCTTGTGCAGAACATCTTCAATTACGTTAACAACGTTGATATAGTCAAACCGCTCTTTGAGATTATTTATGACTTTTTTTCGCCTGGAGGAAAAAGCATGTCGGACAATGGCCTCAAATAACCGCTCTTTATTCTCTAAAGTAAAGCATATCTTGTCTTTAAATACAAGTCGAACCACTTTTGAGTTCACTTTAGGCCTCGGATAAAAAGCCCCGGGTTTTATGGTCAAGACCGGCTGCGTCATGGCGTAGAACTGCATCATGACCGACAACCTCCCATAGGTCCTTGATCCCGGAGGGGCAATGATCCGGTCTACGACTTCTCGCTGAACGGTAAGGACTGCCGTATCTATCAAAGCACGTTCGCGCACCAGCAAAAAAAGTATATCTGAAGTGATATTATACGGGATATTCCCGATGACTTTTATCTTTTTTTTCTCCGGCACATTGAGGCTTGCAAAGTCAAATCGCATTATATCACTGCATATAACGTTAAACCACGGCGCGTCATTTTTGCCTTCCAAAGCATTAATCAGGGTGCGATCTTTCTCGATAACAATATAATTGATCTCACCATCAGCACATCGCTCGAGTATGATATCGGTCAAAACACCATGCCCGGGCCCGATCTCCAAGACAATATCACCGGCTTGTATATCAAGTGCATCGACTATCTTTACAGCGGTCGTTTTACTTGTTAAAAAATTCTGCCCCAGGAATTTTTTGGGGCGAGGTTTTACCATGATGAGCCCCTATTTAAGCAATGAAAGCGCATGGATGATCGCGTTACACATCGATGTTTCATGTGCTTTATTCTTATATGCGATATCAAATGCTGTGCCGTGATCAGGCGATGTCCTCACAAAGCTCAACCCTAACGTAACATTGATCCCTGATTCAAAGGCGATCATCTTGAGCGGTGCCAGGCCCACATCATGATACATAGCGATAATGGCGTCCAGTTCGCCGCAATAAGCTTTATGAAAGATTACATCCGGCGGATAGACGCCCGCAACACTGATACCCTTCGACCGTGCCTGTGCCACCGCGGGTATGATCATCTCTTCCTCTTCCCGCCCGATCTTGCCACCTTCGCCGGCATGCGGATTGAGACCGGCAACACCAATACGCGGATCATTGATCTTTACGCGATCCTTTAAGTATTCATGCGCAAGGATGATCTTTTCAACAATAGCCTCCTGTGAGATCGCTCCGGCTACATCCTTAAGCGGTATATGCGTTGTCACTAAAACGACCCGCAACATCTCTCCGCATAACATCATCGCAAAACGGGGCGTTTGATCGATCTCGGCCAATAATTCCGTATGCCCGCAAAACTTAGGCCTGATCATTTGACATGCTTCTTTATTTATCGGTGCAGTTACCAGAGCATCGATGAGGCCTTCTTTGGCATAGCGCGCTGCTCTCTCGACCGCCTTAAGCGCAAGACGGGCATTCTGCTCTGCTATTTTCCCGACCGCATATTCCTCCGCAGTATCGGATATATCAAGAACGTTAAGCACAGACGGTTTTAATAATGGATCTTTAATGTCCGATATTGCGTTTAACTGGACAGTAGACCGTGCTATTACCCGATTTCTCTCCAATACCGCCATACTTCCGAAACAAACAAAAAAGACATTTGCTCCACGCTGCGCGGTCAAATGTCTTTGTAGATATTCAGACTGAAAACTTTTCAGGATCACCTCAGGCCCTATGCCGCCCGGATCCCCTATACTAATACCAATGATCTTGTTATTTGATCGAGATGTAGGCATCCTGCTTCAACTCTTCGATCCATGCTCTGTAACGGGCTTCTGTCTTTTCGCGGAATAATTGTGTCCTGATGGTTTCCTTTACTTCTTCAAGCGGGGTGACTTTCTTCTCCTGTTTGGCTTCAACAAGGAACACATGGTACCCTATCTCGCTTTCCACAATATCAGTAAGCGTCCCGATCGTAGCATTAAAAATGGCTTCATCGATCGCCGTTATCATTTGCCCGCGTTCGACGAACCCCAGGTCCCCGCCCTCTTGCGCATGTGACTCTTCCGAATGTGTGCGCGCAAGAGTTTCAAAAGAAGCTCCTTGTTCGTATTGCTCGATTATGTCCTGAAGGCGCCCGCGCGTGGTCTCAAAAGGTTCTTTAGCAGTATCTTTACGCAGCATAATGCAACGGACCTTTGCCCGTTCAGGTTTGGTATATTCATCAGCTTCATCAGAAAAATATTGTTCGACGTCTTGAGGCGATACAACAACTTTACTTAATACTTCATATTGATACAGCTTTTGAACGGATATCTGTTCCCTCTGCCGCTGTTTAAGCTGCTTGATCGTAAAACCTTGTTTCTGCAGTTCATCCTTGAATTCTTCCGTCGAACTAAAACGTTCCTCAAACTGTTTGATCCGCTCATCGATCTCTGCATCGATAACGGTGACCCCGCGACGGACAGCTTCTTGATATATGAGCTTATCTTCGATAAGCTGATTGAGGACCATGATCCTTGCTTCAAGCAGCTTTTCCTGCAATTCCTCGCCTTGAAAGGTTTCCACATATTGTTGGTAGACCGGCGCAAAACTCATCTCAAATTCGCTTTGCGTGATCGGTTCATCATTGACGACCGCAACTATGCGATCTATTATTTCCGCATGGATCGTATTCCCAAAGAATGTGAACACGCTTACAAGGATCATTATTGCAATATACTTACTGATTCTATTCATAACACCTTCCGATAAAATAAGTTATATAAATGTCACACGTGGATATTCATAATACCATAGCTGCAATGCTATTGTAAACAGCAGATTCTCGATTTTTTACGGGATGAGACAAAAGTGCAAAATTACCCCCATTACCCTTCATTATCTCTTGTATTTTTCAAGGAACCTTTGAAGGCCATCGGTATATTTCTTCCCCGATATAATGAATCCGTCATTATGCCCGCCGGCGATCTCAAGGAATTCTTTTGGTCCGGCTGCCTGCTCAAAAATGCGTTTTCCATGATGAAACGGAATAAGGCGGTCATCCGGGCTATGGACCACCAACACCGGACATCGGGCATGTGCGGCATAATGCGCGGTCTCATATTTAAACCTACACAGTCTTCGCACCGGCAGAAAAGGATACATCTCCGCTCCTAATTCAGCTGTCGAAGAAAATCCTGATTCTATGATCAAAGCGCGCGGGCTCACATTTTGAGCGAGCCACGCTGCGACAGACGCACCCAATGAACGGCCCCAAATGATGATCCGCTCCGGCGGTATCCCCTTGCCGTTGGTTAGATAATCCCAGGCCCCCTGCACATCGTAATAGGTCCCTTGTTCGGTAGGATGACCGCCTTCGCTCGCACCATATCCTCGGTAGTCATAGAGGAAAATATCGTATCCAAGTGAATTGATAATATGAATGGTGTCTAAACGGTGGGAAATATTAGCGGCATTACCGTGGGAAAATAAAACCGTGCCTTTGGGATCACGCGCCGGCACATACCATCCTGCTAGTGTTACATCATCTTCTGTCTTGAACCTAACATCTTCAAATTGCAAGCCGATATAGCGAGGCGTCTCGCGTATCTCTTTACGTGGATAATATACGAGATATTGTTGAAAAAAATAAAAGATCCCAACAAATACGATGTAGCCAAGCACCACGAGGCTGCATATCGAAACAAAGGTCTGTACTAGAGGCTGCATATATCCTTTCATAAGGATCACTAGGAAGTTATACCTAACTTGTTAATGATCGTTTATAATATTAAAGCTTAGTCAAGACTGCAAGTGCTTAATGTAAGAGTTCCTGGCCGTTACAAGGCAAATTGTAAGATATGCCCGGACAAATAGGTCTGTCTTCTGATAAAAAAAGCCACAGCTTCACTGAGCTGTGGCTTATCTATAATGACCCCAACGGGATTTGAACCCGTGTTGCAAGAATGAAAATCTTGTGTCCTAGACCAGGCTAGACGATGGGGCCAAATTTTCAAAAGAGGCGGTATTGTAACGAAAGTTCCTCACAAATGCAAATAAAAAATACTTGTGACCTAAATTTTTCTTAACTGCATCATATTGGTATGTTGCATGTTATGACCAACCCCTGCAGTAACGACCACAATATCGCCCGGCTTGAGCAGCCCTAATTGCACTGCGACCCGTAGTGAGGCATCGGCAATATCGCCGCGATTAAGTTGTTTGGTCGTGAACGCTTCTACACCCCAAAAAAGGGACAATTGCCGTTTTAAGGTCTCGTTTGGGGTCAAAACGTAGAGATGCTTCTTGATCCGGTAACGCGCGATCATGGCTGCGGTCACCCCACTTAAAGTCGGGATCACGATCGCCTTGATCCTTTTACAATTTATTACATCACTCACTGCTTTACTTATGAGAGAGACAGGGTCTTCCATATTCTCGAGGATCGTTGCCGGCATAACTTTTTCCTCTGCTGCATCAGCGATCGTCTGCATCACCTTCACCGCTTCGATCGGATAGTTGCCGATCGACGTTTCGCCTGATAACATCACACAATCAGACCCATCGACCACCGCATTAAAGACATCGCTCGCTTCTGCCCGTGTTGGCCGATGGTTCGTGATCATTGACTCGAGCATTTGCGTAGCAGTGATGACCGGCTTGCCGGCCTGATTACATTTTTGAATGATCTCTTTTTGTAATTTCGGGATCTCTTCGATCGGCAGTTCAACACCAAGGTCCCCTCTGGCGATCATGATACCGTCCGCCTCGTTAATGATCTCATCAATGTTCTTGACCCCTTCAAAGTTCTCGATCTTAGCAATGATCTTGCAGGGCGAGGTCCCCATGATCCTTCGCAGTGCACGCACATTTGCCCGATTGCGCACGAATGAATCCGCGATAAAATCAGCCTTGTGTTGTAATGCAAATGCGATGTTGATCTTATCTTTTGCCGTAGTATACGGGAACGGAAAGCGAACATACGGAATATTAACACCTTTGCGTTTATGCAAAAGATCGCCATACAGAACGCGGCAATAGATCCTGGGGCCGATCACCTTTTTGACCGCCAGGCCTATCAATCCATCCTCGATGAGAATGGTATTCCCTTTTTTAATGAAGCGGTGAAATTTATTGTACTGGATCGGTATTTCATCTGCTGACCGCGCATGTTTGGATGCCGTGGTGATAACAACTTCCTCGCCCCGTCTGATCCTGCGGTCTTCGAAGTCGCCCAAACGGATCTTGGGGCCCAGAGTGTCAACCACAATAAAGACATCTTTTGATGCGGCACGCACCTCGCGTATGCGCGCTGCATTCTCTGCGTGGGTCCCGTGCGACATATTGATACGCGCACCGTTCATGCCCATGGCGATCAATTTCTTCACCTTGCCGTCCGTTGCAGGGCCGAGCGTACATAAAACTTTCACATTCCGCATACGAAACTCCTTAATGTAGGGACATGTCCCTGCTATTTTTTTTACTGAACATTTTTTGAAAACAAAACCACATAAGTCCTATAATAAACACCCACGAAAGTACCATGAATGCTATTCCATATCCGTTCATATCTCGACCCCTCTCTTCCGCTTGCGCGACCATGCGATCTTAAGACATACCATCAATACTAAAAATAAACACACCAATCCCAAACGCGTCGTAAGGACATATACTTGATTTTCAGTAGGCACCGATCTCATCAATATCGTCGGTAAACCTTGTTGTACGAACCAAAATCCGAGAATGATCAACAGAAAACTCGGCGTGATATATTTAATTATAAAACGATATATACGCGGCACACGCAGTTCAGCCCCTAGGTGCATTTCGTCCCATGACCTGTCAATGCCATACACCCACGCAAAGAGGATCACCTCTACAGTCGCGAATAAGACCAAACAAAATGTCCCGGCCCAGAAATCAAGTTCATCAACAACACCGTGCTTGAGGAAGAAAACAGCAGGCTGGCATAATATAAAAAGTGCCCCCCAAAGGATACCGATCGCCTTTTTGCGCGATATGTCGAATTCATCCTCAATGAACGCGATCGCCGGCTGCAACATCGACACCGAGGAAGTAACTCCTGCAACAAACAGCAGGAAAAACCAAATAAAAATAAAAATGCCCCCCAGCGGGATCTGTTTGAAGATAAGCGGCATCGTCACAAAACCCAGATTGAACGCCCCCTCCTGAGCGACCGTCTGCACTCCTGCCGCACCGAAGAATATGAATGCGGCCGGAATGATAATGCTTCCGCCTAAAATAACTTCCGAAAATTCATTGACGCTTACCGATGTCAGCCCCGAAAGGACAACATCATCTTCCTTGCTAAGGTAACTCGCATACGTTAGGATGCATCCAATACCGACGCTCAAGGTAAAAAATATCTGCCCTGCCGCGGCCAACCACACCTTAGCATTCTTAAGCGCTGCAAAATCCGGGTTCCACATAAACCCTAACCCGTTCATAACGTTCCACTCCGGCTTTGCAGCGTCCGGAGCGCTTAACGTAAGCACGCGTATCAGTATCACAATTCCCAATCCTAATAAAAGCGGCATGGCGATCTTACACAATTTTTCTATCCCCCCGCGCACGCCGAATGAAACAACGATCATGTTTATGGCAAAGGTGATCAGAAAGAAAATATACGCAGGCAACAAACTTGAAAAGTGATTGTTCTTCACCAAACCTTGGTACGCTTGTAAGAACCCCTGCATCTCCTCCTTGCCGGTGACTTCCGCATATTTGCCGGTTATACTGAAAAAACTAAATCCCAAAAGCCATGATTCGATATAAGTATAGTACATAAAAATAACGACCGGTCCGAAGATGCCGATGATCCCGAAATATTTCACAAAACGCGCTTTGCGCGACATAGTGTGAAATATCCCCGGCGCGGTCGAATGTTCGAATCCTCCCCCGTATCTACCAAGCGTCCACTCGACCCACATAAGCGGTATACCCAATAAGAGCAATGAAATGAAATACGGGATCATGAATGCCCCGCCACCGTTACTGGCAGCTTGCACCGGAAAACGCAGAAAATTCCCGAGCCCCACTGCGCTGCCGGCTACAGCAAGTACGATCCCAAGTCGTGAGCCCCACGCTTCTCTTTTTCTCTTCTGGTTATCCTCTGCCATAATAAAAACTCCTTATGCTAATGCAAGCAATAATACTCCAGAACCGATCATGATGCGATACCATCCGAACGGCGCAAGTTTGAAACGTTGTACCAATCCAATAAATAATTTGATCGAAAAGACCGCGACGATAAATGCGATCATCCCGCCGGCAATAAAATAACCGGCATCGTTTAACGTCAATTCAGAAAACGATCTCAAAAGATCATAACCAACGGCCATGATCATGACCGGCACGGCTACAATGAATGAATATTCAGCCGCGATCTTATAATCAAGGCCACTGAGCACCCCGCCAATGATCGTCGCTCCCGAACGAGACACACCCGGCCACAGAGAAAAACATTGCGCGATCCCGACCCCTAATGCCTGACGATACGTCATGTTGTCCAGATCATGCGTCATCTCGTTGTTTGGCGTCTTGCCGTGAGCCCTTTTGACAAGCATATCGATAATGATCATAACGATACCGCCCGCAATAAGGCCGATAGCAACCACAGTATTGTTGAACAATTTATTCTTTATGACCGAATAAAGGAAAAATCCGGCGATCACAACAGGCGTGATCGTCAACGCGAGGTGCATGATGTTAAGCGTACCCGGCTTTATCGCACACCACTTTTTCGAAGGGGCACAGTCGCACGCTAAACGCCTGAATCGTTCTTTATATAGAACTACAACAGCCGCGATCGCTCCAAGCTGTATAAAGATCTCGAAACTCGCTGCCCTCGGCCCTTCAAAGTTAAGCCATGTTCCGCACAATATAAGATGTCCCGTAGAAGAAACAGGAATGAATTCCGTCAGTCCTTCGATAATACCTAGCACCGCTATCGTTAGCCACAACTCCATATTAACGTCCCTTCTTCCCTTTTTTCGTCATAGCGCATTTTTTCATGATACTGCATTCAACCACATCAGTACCAAACGATATCCCCAGGCCCAATGCTACGTTAACGATCGGATGAGCGGGCGTAACTAGTTTAAGTTTGTTGGTTGCTTCCTTAAGGGTCACCGAGGCAATATTCTTACCGCGCAAACACACCATCCTGCCAAAACGCCGCTGCATTACCAAATTTAACGCCTCAATGCCAAACCGCGTTGATAAAACCCTGTCAAGCGCTGTCGGACTTCCACCACGCTGTACGTGACCAAGAACGGTCACACGCGTTTCGATCCCCATCCGTTCCTCGATATCATCGGCGACCTTTTTCCCGATGCCTCCAAGACGGATCGGATCGTGGCTTTCGGCAACCGTTCGCTCAACGATCATTTCTCCCCCCAAGGGACGCGCACCTTCCGAAACAGCGACAATACTAAAACTCTTGCCCTCCCTTTTACGTGCCATTATATTGTCACACACCTTATCCAATTCATAGGGAAACTCCGGAAGTAAAATAATATCGGCACCCCCCGCTAACCCAGCATACAGGGTGAGCCACCCGGCATAACGTCCCATGAGCTCCACCACCATTACACGATGATGGCTAGCCGCTGTTGTATGGATCTTATCAATTGCTTCTGTCGCAGTCGTCACGGCAGTATCAAAACCGAACGTAAAATCGGTCGCTGCAAGATCGTTATCGATAGTTTTAGGGATCCCGACTATATTTATGCCGATCTTACTGAGCTTATACGAGATCGCCATTGTTCCGTCGCCCCCAATACAAACCAACGCATCCAATTTGAGCTTTTTATAATTGCCTAACGCACGCGTTGACATATCCACTTTGGCCAATGTACCATCCTTCCTGAACGGCATAGCAAACGGATTATCTTTATTTGATGTCCCCAGTATAGTGCCTCCCATCGTTAATATCCCGGAGATGTTTTTTGAAGTGAGCCGTATATATTTGTTATAAACCAATCCTTTAAAGGCATCGAGAAACCCGTATACTTCGACCTTTTCAGGGCTCACACAACTGCTCGTCATTGCCGGTCTTGCTACTGCCCGAATGACCGCATTCAGTCCAGGGCAATCCCCACCGCCCGTTAAAATACCTATTCTCTTGACCTGTTTTTTTCTTGTTGCCATACATCTACTCCTTCCAAAAGTTTATACGGATCAATTATTGATATCTGATAATTCGAGACTATTCTCCCGATTAAACAGCATTTTACTACGAAGATCGCTATCAGGAAAGTGCTCTAATAAATAAAATGCATCTCGCCGGGCCGCCTCAAGAATTTTCTGGTCGGTCATAATATTGGCCAAGAAAAAGAGCGGCACCCCGCTTTGGCGTGTTCCTAAGAAATCACCCGGGCCCCGCAATTTAAGGTCCTCTTCAGCAATGACGAATCCGTCAGTGGTCTTTGTCATAACGGTCAGCCTCTGCCGGCCATCGTCCGTCTTGGGGTCACCGACCAAAAAACAGTATGATTCTTGCGCTCCTCGGCCTACTCTCCCTCGTAATTGATGGAGTTGTGAGAGACCGAACCGCTCGGCGTGTTCGATGACCATACACGTTGCGTTGGGGTTGTCGATCCCGACCTCTATGACCGTCGTTGCTACCAGGATCTTTATCTCACCATGCTTAAAACGGCGCATAATATCTTCTTTCTC
The DNA here is from genome assembly GCA_016928875.1 of Candidatus Omnitrophota bacterium. Taxonomy (GTDB): domain Bacteria; phylum Omnitrophota; class Omnitrophia; order JAHJGZ01; family JAFGJY01; genus JAFGJY01. The sequence goes on from JAFGJY010000116.1 coordinate 33,088, forward strand.
GTCCCTCTTCAAACGTCCGTGGATCAAGCCCACGCTCATCCCCTTGAAAACGGTTTGACGCAAGCGATCATACTCTTTCGTCGCTGCCTTAAGATCAAGTTTTTCAGTTTCTTCAACGAGCGGAAAAAGAAAGTATATCTGTTCACCCTGCACGATCCTTTTCTTAAGAAAGTCGAACATGTCCTTTTCCTTAAGCCTCCCGACCCAATAGGTACGGATCGGTTTTCTGCCTTTGGGCATTTCACGAATAACGGAGATCTTAAGGTCGCCGTACACAGTCAATCCGAGCGTGCGCGGTATAGGCGTAGCGGTCATGACCAAAAGATGAGGGCGATGTTCATTATTAAGCAAGTTTGCCCGTTGCTTAACGCCGAATTTATGCTGCTCATCGATCACCACAAGACCTAAATTCTTAAACGTAACATCTTCTTCAAGCAGCGCGTGTGTCCCGATCACAATATCCAACTCTCCCTGCTGCATCCGCTCGATGATACTTTTGCGGTCCTTCTTCCCTGTGCTCCCGGTAAGCGCCCCTATCCGGATGTTGAACGGTTCCAAAAATTGCTGCAATGTCGCACAGTGTTGATCAACTAAGATCTCGGTCGGGATCAGGAATGCTACTTGGTATCCCGCTGCAATGACACAGCGCATCGCAGTACACGCAACAAGGGTCTTGCCCGAACCTACGTCGCCCTGCAGCAACCTGTTCATCGGAGACTCGGCATTGAGATCTTCAACGATCTCACCAATGACTTTTTCCTGGTCCCCTGTAAGCTCAAACGGCAAGGAGGCGCACAATGATCGGACACCTTCTGCGACGTTTGCAACCTTAAAGACGTTTGTCGCTTTTTGATTGTCTTTGAACCGCTTGGCGATCCCAAGCTGAAAACACAGAAATTCCTCATATACGATGCGTCGCTTTGCATGCTCTAAAAGTCCCAATGACTCCGGAAAATGGATATTTTGCAAGGCAGTATCCACATCGATAAAATCATATTTCTCCATGATCACATCCGGCATATATTCCTGCAAACAGCCACGCACTTCGGCCACAAGCGCAAACATTATCGAACGAATGTTCTTTTGCCGCAATCCTTCCTTTAGCGGATAAATAGGCACTATCCGCCCGGTATGGATGGTCTCATCTTCATCATCCTCGATAAATTCATACTCGGGCGTTTTGATCTGCAGGCCGCGATAATATTCAACGACACCGCTCAATACAACATGTTGTCCCTCTTTAAATATCTTTTTTAAGAATGGCTGGTTGAACCACACCGCTGCTATTGACGAAGTCCCATCGCTTATTATGACCTCAAAAAGCGACATACTGCGTAACGGCCTTATCCGCGCTTTGACAACTTGTCCTTGCAATGTAACAAATTCGCCGGGGCTTACGCTCTCGATCGTTTTGAAATTCGCTCGGTCTTCATGTCGGTGCGGGAAAAAAGCAAGCAGATCGCCAACATGAGTGATACCCATCTTCTGGAAAAGCATTGCCTTTTTGGGGCCGACCCCCTTCAAGTACCGCACTTCTTGTTCCAATAAGTTACTCTTCATGTCTTCCTTTTGCTGTTACCTCCGGCCGGCATTCGATAAAACTCCACGGTAACGCAGTACGATCATTAATAGGATCATATAAATATTTAGCACAGTTAAAGTTGAGCTCTCTGGTCACTGCCCACCACAGATCAGGATCAAAATGTTCTGCCCATCCGTCTAACCGGGCACCTTTCTGCCACGCATGCATAATAAGAGCACCAACAGCTCGATCCCCGCGCGAGAGCAGCGCTTCAAAAAAAGTGATCGGATAATTCGTCAGGCTGAGCTTTACCTGATGCAGTGGCATGAGCGCATCTCTTAATAACGACTGTTTGGCCTTAATGTTCTCTTCGCTCGCCAAGCCTTCACATTCAAGGTCAGTATGTGGTTTCGGCACAAATGTCGAGACACCGACATTAACACGAAACCGTTTTTTACGCGCTACGCGTGCCATAGCGAGGATCTTACGTATCAATTCTACGATCGCCTCGATATCACGCATGGTCTCGCCCGGCAAGCCCATCATGAAATAGAGCTTAATGGTATCATTGTTCGAGGCTAAAACGCTCTCAAGGGTCTTGAAGAAAATAGACACATCAATGTCCTTCTTTATACTATCCCTTAATTCTTCGGAGCCGGCCTCGAGCGCGAAGGTAAGGCCGGTTTTTCTTACTAACGATGAATAATCGGTCAATATCTTAAGCACCTTTTCAACCCTGAGTGAGGGAAATGACACCGAAACCTTCTCGACCGACAGTTCATTCGTCAACTCCATCAGCATTTCTTCGATCCCCGGATAATCACCAATACTGAGCGATTGTAAGGATACTTCCGCATATCCGGTATTGTCGATCACCTGCCGTACAAGCGATCTTATCTTTTCGCTGGTTCTCTTGCGCAAAGGCCAATATACGCTGCGCGCCTGACAGAATTTACATTGACGCGGACACCCGCGCATCACTTCTACATTAGCACGTTCATGCACGATCCTGATATAGGGTATGATCGGCGCAGTCGGAAAATCAACACTATCAATATCCCGCACTATCCTTTTATTTATCCGGCGTGTGATCTTTGGTTTTTTGAACTGCCCGGCCTCATCAAGCTCATACAACGAAGGTACATACACACCGTCACGGTCTTTTATCTGTTCAAAAAAGCGCTTTTTGCGGTCCTCCGGCGAACATTCTTTCTTTATATCTCTATATTCCTCTAAAAGTTCGGGAACGATCTCTTCACCATCTCCGATAACAAACACATCTATAAAGTCAGCTAAAGGTTCTGGGTTAACCGCACAAGGACCACCAGCAATAACAATCGGATGTTCATGCGTTCTCTCCTGCGAATAGAGCGGTATGCGGCCGAGGTTTAATATCGCGAGGACTTGCGTATAATGCAACTCGTATTGAAGTGAGAATCCGACCATATCGAATGCGAACAGAGGGACTTTTGTTTCGATCGAAAAAAGTGGTGTGTCTGTGGCGTGCAGACGCGCTTCCATGTCCGGTGCAGGTGCAAATACCCGTTCACAGACAAAGTGCTCGTTCTTGTTGATGATCGAATACAAGATCTGAAGACCAACATGTGACATGCCGATCTCATAAAGATCAGGGAACGCAAAGACAAACGCCACCATGGCAGGTGTCCATTCCTTGATAACCGAATTAACTTCGTTACCGATATAGCGTCCGGGTTTCTGCACACCTTCTAGCACTGTGTCCAGGTCTATGATCGTCTTCATAAAGCACTACCTCAAAATATCGAACGTTCTTTGAATATACTGACAAGCAGTCCGAAGGAAATGAAAAAAGTGAGCAAGGAAGACCCCCCATAACTTATGAGGGGCAATGGTAATCCGGTTACCGGCATAAGGCCGATGGTCATACCGATATTGATGAAAATATGGAAAAATACCATGGCTATGATACCGGTAGCTAACAACTTTCCGGAAACATCGGTGGTACGACGGATGGCCATAAAAGAAAGCCGAAAGAGAAGAACGAATAAAAGGAAAAAGACCACTATCGAGATAAAGCCTCCCTCCTCTCCCACGACCGAAAAAATAAAATCTGTGTGATGTTCCGGGACAAAATAGAGTTTATTTTGTGTACCCTGCAACCACCCTTTACCTAAAAACCCGCCGGAACCGATAGCGATCTTGGATTGTATGACGGTATAACTTGCCCCCAATGGATCGCGATTGGGATCAATAAACGCGAATAAACGGTCCTTTTGGTATGGCTTCAGCAACATCCATAAAAAAGGCAGTGAAGACAATCCAAGAACGATCGTCATCAAGAAATATTTAAGTTTCGCGCCCCACACATATAACATACACAGCAGGATCGGTATAAATATAAGCGATGTCCCAAGATCAGGCTCCTTTAACACCAGAACAAGCGGAACAATGGTCATGATAAACGCAATAATAAAACGACGTATTTGATATAAATTCTTTTTACGCCTGCCAAGATAGTGTGATAATGCCAATATAACCGCGATCTTGCTAAATTCCGAAGGTTGAAAACTAAACGGCCCCACATAAAGCCACCGTTGTGCTCCGTATCGCCGCGTACCGAAGACAAGGACCATGATCAAAAGTATCAACGTAACCACATATAAGACATATGAAATATTCAAAAATGATTTATATCCTATAGAAACAACTCCCAAAAAAACCATTAAACCGACCGCAATACGAACCATTTGCCGTAATGCCAGCATACCCTGTTCTGATCCAATGTTATACGATGCACTATAAAGAAAAAAGATGCCCCATAATGCGATGCCCAGGATCACAAGGAAAAAAGACCAATAAAATCGAGTAAATGATGTTTGAGACATTTTATACGCCCGTCTGTTCTCTTTCTTCTTTTAATGCAAGCCATTCATCAGCGATCTGCCCAGCATAGCTGGCCGCGACAACACCGCCTGATCCAGCATGCTCACCCATTACCACGATCGCGATCTGCGGATCATTATAAGGAAAAAAACCGGTATACCATGAGTGCGGTTCTCCGGTCGTTTGCGCAGTGCCGGTCTTGCCAGCCATCTTAAAAAAGGTCGGCCGTGCCAAATGGCCGGTTCCCCATTCTGATTCGATCGCCATCAACATACATCTGCGGACGATCGCCAGGTTTTGGTGGGTTATCGGAACACGATTTTCCACATAGGGCATCCCTTTGACAATATGCGGTTCCACGACCTTCCCATCGGCCGCAATGGCAGCTACCATCTTCACAACTTGCAATGGGGTTACCAGCAAGTATCCCTGTCCGATCGCGTAATTAACGGTTTCACCTGCATACCAACGTTCATTAAGAATAGCTTTCTTCCATAAGGCATCCGGTACCAAGCCGGATTTACCATACGGCAATCCGATATTGATCGGCTCACCAAAGCCAAACATGCGAGCATACCGTGCTATCCGTGCATTCCCCAGTTTTAAACCCACTTGATAAAAAAAGACATTACACGATTCAGAAATGGCATCAACCAAGGTCATATCACCATGGCCGCTTTCTCTCCAGCACTTGAACTCACGCGAACGGTCATTCAACCTGAATGCACCGGAACAGTGTAATACTGTGTTAGAATGAATAACGCCTTCCTGCAATGCTGCAACGGCAATAAGGACCTTGAATATCGATCCAGGTGCATACGAAAAACTTATTGGTCGATTGATGAACGGATGCCGTTCATCCTTAAGCGCCTCTACTCGATCGTCGCTTTTATTTGGATCGACAAAAATATTTGGATCAAAAAGCGGTGTGCTGACCAAAGCCAAGATCTCACCACTATGTATGTTCAAGATACATGTGGAAATACTGTGTTCTGGTGCGATCAAGTTAATGATACGTATTTGCAACTCTGCATCGATCGTAAGGTGCACATCTGAACCGATCTCGGCGTCCTTTTCACTGAGGATCCTCAGTTGCTGCCCCTTAGCGTTTACCTCGATCTGCCGCCCGCCGGGGTTACCCATAAGTTCTTCGTTATATGTTTTCTCGATACCGAGCCTGCCAATGGAATCATTGAACAACCACCCTTGATGTTTATGAGCAGCATATTCTTCCGGATCTATCTTGCCAATATAACCAATAATATGGCACAATGCTTCCCCCTCGGGATAATAACGCAAACTATCTTGCGTTATAACGAGCCCTCCCACAAGCGTACTCAGTTCTTCAAGCCTGAACATCGCAGTGCGGCTTATATCTTTCTTGATCAAGGCGGGAGACGTCGGGTCGAATGAATGCTTTGACTTTTCAATGACTTCATTCAATTTTGATTCATCTTCGCCCAATATCGCGGCAAGTTGCGGCACAGATTCAATATTAAAGTCATCCGGGATTATGTAAAGATTGAAGATGGATTTATTATCGGCAAGAACACGGTCAAAACGATCGAAGATCCTGCCACGCGGAGCTGATATAGGAATAGTACGGATGCGGTTATCCTCACTCATGCGCCGATACTCCGGCCCATGAATGATCTGTACGTTAAAAAAACCACATAACAAGAAGATCAACAAAATATAAATAACGCTCTCTAAGATCTTATCTCTCATCGATGCAACCTAATACGGTCAAAATAGATTATATTGGCGTAAGCTATCCTTCATTATCGCTTTCAAGGCAGGCACCACAAAAAAAGCGCATATCATCGTATAAAAAACGCTTGGCACCGTTTCGGGGACAAAACACTGCCATGCACTGAATGTCATATCAAACAAAAACATAATGATCAAAATAATGCTCTGAACTAGAAGTACATATATACCTACTAATCCAACTTGGATCACGAGTAGATCTTGAGGAAATTTACGGCTCAAGAAAAACAAAGCGTGTGCTGCAACCCACAACGAAATTATGTTGACACCAAAATAATTCGAAGAGAAGATATCTTTACACAACCCTATGCACAGAGCGAACAACAATAAACGGTGTTTTTTGACATAAAGCGCATAAAAGACCACAAGGATGGAAAGCAGGTCCGGCACTGTATTGCGGAAAGAAAAATACGGAAAAAAATCAAACTGCAGGATAAAAAGTATAATAAAAACAATTATCAGCTTCACTCTTTTCTTAAGCATAAAACTTCCTCAAGCTTGGCGAATTCCACAAAAGGCCTCACAAGCGCATATAACGAGAGATTGTTGCTTTCATTCCCGATCTGTTCTACACGCCCGATCGGAATACCTTTCGGATAGATATCACCAAACCCGGACGTAATGACAACATCACCTACTTTTACCGACGATGTAATATCAAGACGTTTCAGCTTTAAAAGGCTCATAGGCGTCCCTTCAAGAATGCCGGCTTCACGCGTATCTTGAATGATCGCCGACACTCGTGCTTTGTTGTCAGAAAGCAAGATCGCACGCGCATGGTTCTCGCCGGCGGAGACGACATGGCCCACCAATCCTTCATGGCTCATGAGGACAGTTCCTATATCAATGTTGTCTTTTTTGCCGCGGTTAATAATGATGAAATCAGAGAACGGCGACATGTCCCGCCCTATCACCTGCGCGCTTATACCACCAAAGTCGATCTGTCCCTCGAAATTAAGCAATGAACGCAATCGCTCATTTTCGCGTGACATTTCCTCAAACTTGATAAGTTGCGTCTTAAGACGTGAATTCTCAAGCCGTAAATGCTCCCTTTCTTTATATACATCGACTGACTCTTTTAATTTGGTGATCCCGCTCGAAAAATTAAAGAAAAGAAAATTTGCCGTGGAAAGGAACCCTTCTGATATATCAAGTGCGGTCGTACGGATCGCGTCTTTTGCGTTTGTAGTATTAATTACTAGTAAAATAGCGATCAAAGCGATAAAAAAAAGCGCATTAACGTATTTGTTCCGCATCATAAAACATACAGGGTGTTTGGAGGGTTTGATAAAGGTAATAAGGACAGGTCATACAACCTGTCCCTATCTGTTTTTTGGTCACGCTTTATAGACTATCCGCTACGGCTATTTGCCCCGCACAGCGACTTTTTTGAGGAACGAAATTTCACTTAATGCCCGTCCCGTCCCAAGCGCTATCGCAGTAAGCGGATCATCGGCAATATGAACAGCTAATCCTGTTTCTTCTGATATGATCTTATCAAGGCCTTTCAACAATGCCCCGCCGCCGGCAAGAATGAGCCCGCGATCAACAAGGTCAGCGGACAATTCCGGAGGGGTCTTCTCTAGCGTGATCCTGATCGCATCAAGAATGGATGAGATCGGTTCAGAAAGGGCTTCGCGGATCTCTTCGCTCGTGATCATCACGGTCTTCGGCAGGCCAGCCAGAATATCCCTTCCCTTCACTTCCAATTTAAGTTCTTCTGCTAACGGATACGCCGAACCAATCGTCACTTTAACATGTTCGGCGGTCCTCTCCCCGATCAAAAGATTATAGGTCTTACGCATGTGTTGGATGATCGCATCGTCACATTCGTCACCGCCGATCCGGATCGATTTCGAATAAACGATCCCCGCTAGTGATATCACGGCCATTTCTGTTGTGCCGCCACCGATATCAATGATCATATTACCGCCCGGTTCATGGATCGGCAACCCAACACCGATCGCCGCTGCGATCGGCTCCTCGATCAAATAGACCGGGGACCGTGCTCCAGCACGTTCGGCTGAATCACGCACGGCTCTCTTTTCAACTTCCGTAATACCACTCGGGACTGCGATCACGACCCGCGGACTGATAAGGCTGTTCTTAGAATTCACTTTCCGGATAAAGTAACGCAACATCGCTTCCGTTATGTCAAAGTCTGCGATCACCCCATCCTTTAAAGGACGGATCGCAACAATATTCCCCGGAGTGCGCCCGAGCATCCGTTTTGCTTCTTCACCGACTGCCAAAACGCTATTGGTATCTTTTTCGACCGCAACTACTGACGGCTCACATAACACAACACCTTGTCCTTTGACATATACAAGCGTATTTGCTGTCCCTAGGTCAATTCCCATATCGCTCGAAAAAAAGCCTAACAGATTATTCAAAAATAACATCGAATGATCCTTTCAACTTGAAGGTGGTTAGTGATGTATTTTAGTATATTCTAGTATGTAGTCCTATTGCAGTAATAGAGGTTTATAATAATACTTTTGAAGGTTTGTAAACTATACATGAACCATAACTTATTGTCAAGTATGAATATAAGTAACAATCCCGAATCATACTACAATAAAATACCTTACGTATAACTAACCCTAAGAAAGACAACGTTTATACACATTATCTATGTCATGCACCATCTTTTCTTTGGAAAATAAGGCCACGGCCTTTTGTTTTCCATTTTTGGAAAATTGCCTCCGCAAAGAAGGTAAATTTACAAGTAAAAGCAGTTGTTTTGCGAGAGCTTCGATCTGTTGCGGAGCAACCAAAAAACCGTTGACACCATCATCAATAACATCACGTGCCCCGTCAATATCATACGCAACCACAGGACGATCTGATAAGAAGGCCTGCGGCACTACGCGTGGCAATCCTTCACGGAGTGAAACATGTACCACAATATCAAATGCCTGTAAATAAAGCGGTATCTCTTCGGGTTGTATCAGTGCGGTGAAAATAATATGGTTCGCGATCCCTAATCTTTGTGCTTTTGCTTTCAGAGAACGTTCCAATATCCCTCCGCCTACAAATACAAAATATGTTTTGGGCGACTTGTCAATAATGATCTTTGCCGCATCAAGTAAATACGTATGACCTTTAAGGTGAAAAAGCCTTGCGACCTTGCCGATCACGATCCCATCATCGGGGATCCCCCATTTTTTCCGAAGCGCGCATGCTTCTTCATCATGCGATAGAATAAAACTTTCTATATCAAGCCCGCTATACACCGTTTTGAATTTCCCCTCAGGCGCTATATGGGCGTCAACCGCTTGTTTAATCATAGCATTGCATACCGTAATAATAACATCGGTAAACCGTGCTACCCAACGTTCACAATGCTTATATATTGTATTTCTTGCCCACGATTCATAAGGATGAAACGGTAATCCGTGGATCGTATGTATGATAGTTTTTATTTTCGCACAACGCGCGGCAAGCCGGCCTAATATACCGGCTTTAGAGCTATGGGTATGGACTATATCGAAGCCTTCTCGTCTGAGAATGGCAAGAAGATGAAAAAAAGCGATACTATCATAGAGGGGATTTATATTTCTACGCAATGTAGGAACTACTATCATCTTAATGTTCTTAGCGATAATTTGATCGACGAGGCTTCCCTCGGGCCCGTACGTCGGCCCACTGATCAACGTCACTTCATAGTCGGGCATGGACATCAACCCTTCTACAGTGTAAAGCGTATTCTCTTGCGCGCCGCCGATGATCATGCGTGTAATGATATGAGCGACCTTGATCTTTTTCACGGATCGATCCTTCAGTGCGGATTATCTAAAGATATTCATTCAGGCTGAACGCTATTCTGTTGTTGTACCTGACGGGCGTTATGCTCTTGAACTACTTGGCGAATGCGATCTTCAAGCTCTTTTACTTTCGGGTTGCCCGGCTCTAATTCATTAGCTTTCTGCAAATAAGGTATCGCATCGGAAACGCGTCCGATACTGCACAAAGCATAGGCAAGATTGTAATATGCTGAAAAGAATTCAGGATTGGCCTTTAGCGACATCTCATAGAATTCGATACATTTATCAAATTCTCTGCGCTGAAAATACATCGCCCCGAGATTTAAATAGGCTTGATACAGCATATCGTCATATTCAACCGCAAGTTGATAATGATGCAACGCTTCATCGAATTCTCCTAATTTATTAAGCGTGTTGGCCAAGTTATAATGCCCCTTGGCATGATACGGATTAAGCTCCAATGATTTTGTGTGTTCACGCTTTGCATCCACGTGTTGGTTCATCGCAGAGTATTCATTGGCAAGTAAAAAAAGCGTTTCCCATGCAAGCGGCTCGTCTTTAACCGATTTTTCGAACAATATCCTTGCCTTATCATGCCGCCCCATTCGTTGTAATGCTTGCCCGAATTGCCTATTATAAAAAGCGTGCGCAGGCTTCCAGATCCAATAATGTGACACAATGCCAAAAATAAAAGAAGCGATAAAAAATGGGATCAAGACCATGTGAACGAGCGGCGAAAAGACCCACAACCCCGCATCGGGATCTATATCCTGCAGGTCACGCATCTTTTTCTTCTTTGACCTGCTCACTTTTTTCGTGTTGGCTGAAACTCTATCATCCCCCTTGCCATTACCGTTTAACTTCCCCGGTATAAGTGCGTGTAGCCGCGACCTGAGCGGTGTCACTGACCTTAGATCCTCCTTATACCAGCGGATCCAATGAAACGCCGCGAACAGACCAACCAACGTCCATACGGTAAAACAAGGATTAGGGCTCTGGAGCGGGAATCCATAGATCGCAGTGAAAAAGACCGCGCCAAAGCTCATCATAAACCCGATCGTTAATGATTGCCCTTGAAAATTATTACTGCGCACCAATAACTGATGCCCCATCCAATAAAGCCCACCTTGTATCATCAGGAAGAATAGAAAACCGAAGATCCCTAGTTCGGCAAGCGTCTGCAACCAATCGTTATGCGTCCTACGCACGAACACATCGGGCCCTGTCGAAAGTTGCTCTTTACGTGTCCGATAAGGTTGATAGTTTATCTTGAAGTTCCCTAACCCTACTCCTAACCATAGGTGTTCTTTTACCATCTTCAATGTATTCTGCCAAATGAGAATACGCTGCATTGTCGTATCGCCCACATTGATAATGCTCTCATCGATCTCGTCCGCCGGCGTAAACACTTTCACCCCCGGTGCGAACTGTCTGAATTCTCCGAAGAACCCTTTGACTTGAACGTTATACAGATCAACAAATTTATTTGCCTTCTGCAATGCCGGTATAAACGTTAAGGCGGAAATCAGCATGATAAAGATACATATCGAAGCAAATATTATAACGACTGTTTTGAAAAGCTGCTTCTGTCTATCCGTAACAGCAAAACGCAATATACCGGTCATATGCGCAATAATGATGTAGCCGGCGATCATGATCGTGCTCATAGTCAAGCCGATCCAGACCGCCTTGGTCTTATTGATAAGGATGAAAAAACCCGTAATGACTGATAAAATTATGTACAGGATAGACCGTTTGGAGCCCGCATAAGAAACAGCCAGCCAAAATACCATCGGGAATATCATTGACATATATTCTCCGGTAAAGTTCGGGTTCCCGTCCGTTGCGTTCCCTTTGAAATTTTGGACCAGAAAAGGAAAATCGATGTTAAATATCTGTAAGGTGCCATAAATTGCCAACACCGTTCCAAGCCCAACGATCCAGTTCATATAATAAATGACATGTTCTTTGCTCGTGCAGTAATTCGCTAACACAAAAATTATCAAATAATAACTTATCCATCGTTTAAGAAAAACGAACCCCTCATAAGGATTGAGCATTTGGCTAAAGGAGAGGAGCATCATGGCCATGAACAAGGCAAGCGGAAGAAATATTATTATCTTCCTCGTAGTAAGCCGTTCTGCGATGCTTAAACGAAGCGAATAAAGACCAAAAAGGATCACACCGATCGACTGGACCAGAACTTCTTTATAAATGTCGTAAATACTAAAAAAGTAACCTTCCCCCTTGCCAATAACGTAGTAAAGCGGCACCGATATGATCGCGCACACTATGACAAGGTGGATAAACGTGTCAATTATTTTGATAAAGACGTTTCTCATTTCCCTATGATCTTTTTACTGCCGGGCTTTGAAAGTGGAATTCCCTGTTTGCACAACGGGCATGCATCAGGTTCGAACAATTGTGGGGTCATTTTTACGAGGCTGGTCAGTTGATACGAGGAAAGCATGTCAGAATTACTGCGATTTACTACGCAACAGATCCCTGCAATGGCAACCTTCATCTGTTTCACGAGTTCGGCCACCTCAAGCACTGAACCGCCGGTCGTGATCACATCTTCAACTAATAGAACTTTGTCTTCCGGTGAGAGAGAAAAACCCCGCCGTAACTGCATGACCCCTTCTTTTCTCTCGGCAAATAACGCACGGCATTTAAGCTGCCGTCCGAGCTCATACGCGATAGTGACACCACCCAAGGCAGGCCCGATAACACACGTTATATCATCATTTTTTAGTTTTTTTGCCAGCTCCGCGGCCAATTTTTCAGTAATGTCCGGATATTGCAACACCAATGCACACTGAAAATACGTATCACTATGTCTGCCGGAAGATAACTCAAAGTGTCCCTTAAGCAGCGCCTTTGTTTCCGTGAATGTATCTAGTATCTTTTGCGAATTCATGTGCTATCTCCGCTGTTATTTATTGCTCGACTTCCTCAACAATACGTTGGGCTGCTTCAAGCGGGTCTGCCGCCGATGTGATCGGACGGCCGATAACAAGATAATCTGAACCATTATCAAACGCCTCTTTAGGCGTAACTACTCGTATCTGGTCTTGCTGTGCGACCCACGACGGTCTCACCCCGGGTGTTACAACGATAAAATCCTTCCCAAGCTTTTTTTTGATCATTGCTACCTCGTGCGCTGAAGCAACGATACCGTCAAGACCGCTTTCTTTCGCACTTTCGGCTAATCGTAATACTTGCTCATCTAATGACCGTTCCGTACCCAAGATCTGTTGCATATTCTCTTGGCTGAGGCTGGTCAGTATTGTGACCGCAAGAATGAGTGGCTGCGTAAGCCCCCGCTTCTGGGTCTCGCCTTCGACCGCAGCTTTGGTCGCCCGCATCATCTTCTCGCCTCCCAACGCGTGGACATTGAACATTTTGACACCAAAACGCGATACTATTTGGCTTACATTTGCAACGGTATTCGGAATGTCATAAAACTTAAGGTCCAAAAAGACCTGTGCGCCCGCGTCCAGAACAATACTAATTGCCTCGTACCCACACGCAGTAAAAAGCTCGCTCCCGATCTTAAATATCGAAACTGTACCGCTCAATGTATGCACTAAACGTTCACACATGATCTTATCCGGCGTATCTAAAGCGACAATGATCCTGTCTTTCCTCGTTTTTTTCTCCATGTTATAACTCCAGCGTACCGATTATCTCCTCTATGCACGCAATCTTATTCGCCACGCAATATTGTTCCAGCTCTTTTATCACTCGGCCTGCAAATGAAGGATGTGCAAAATTGATCGTTCCTAACGATACTGCATTCGCCCCCACGATCAGGAACTCGATCACATCTTCGACCGAAGCGATCCCCCCCATGGCAATGATCGGCACATCAACACATTTACGTACTTCATACAAACAACGAATTGCGATCGGCCTGATCGCCGGTCCGCTCAATCCGCCGGTCACGTTCGCAAGCATAGGTTTGCGTGTTTTTATATCCACCATCATGCCGCGTACGGTGTTAATGAGACTCAACATATCCGCTCCGGCATCAACCGCCGTTTGCGCGCTTTTTGCGATATCTCCTTCGGGAGATAGTTTTATTATAAGCGGCTTCTTGGTCACTTTCTTAACCGCTCTGACCAAAGCCTGTGTCGCTCTAAAATCAAGTGCGAACGACAAACCACCCTCATGGACGTTCGGGCAGGAAATATTCACTTCGATCGCATCAACTCGCTCTATCTCTGAGAGCCGTTCTGTGAGCGCTACATATTCATCGATCGTACGGCCAGCTATGCTTACGATCAAAACAACATCGATCGTAGTGAAGTACGGTATCTTATTTGCTATGAAATCATCCACACCGGCGTTTTGGAGACCGATAGCATTAAGCATCCCGGAAGGCGTCTCACATGTCCGCGGCATAGAATTCCCTTTATAAAGCTCCAGGCTCACAGACTTTGTTATTACAGCTCCAAGTGTATTATAATCAATAAGTTGTGAGAACTCATCCTTGGATCCAAAAGTTCCGGATGCAACAGTAATAGGATTTTTAAAGGTTAGTGAACCCAAACGGGTTTTAAGATCTGTCATAGTGGGTGTACTTAAGAATAATAATATTTTACAAAAGTTCAATATATTATATTAGACAACGCGTTGTTATATAAGAACTTTATTATAATTAGTTTATACGCATTATAGGGCATTTAAGTAAAATACCATGCCTTTACGCCTGCAGGCAGGGACGTGATATTTTGTGAGGAAGCAATAAAAAAACCGATCTTTACGGATCGGTTAAATGGAGCGGGAGAAGGCCTGTCTACCGACAGGTAGAGAATTGTCTACTACGTCTGCTGCATCGTGCAGCTTCCTGCGTAGACTCCCCTCGGTTGCCTGGCGTTCCCATCCTGGTCACTCTTCCTTTCGGCAGCAACCTCCTTTCAATTCCTATCTAAAAAAGAAAAAAGCGGGAGAAGGGAATTGAACCCTCGTAAGTAGCTTGGAAGGCTACGGCTCTACCACTGAGCTACTCCCGCAGAAAGACAATTAACAATGAATAATTAAAAATGAGTAATCACTATCGTATAAATGCCCGATAAAAAGTTCCACTAGCATTGGAACAATTATTTACACATTATCTTCTTGCATTTCACCTAGTGATACACAGCATTCACTAATTCAAAAATAATTCATTATTAATTATGCATTACTCATTGCAGTTATGGTGGGGAGAGCAGGATTTGAACCTACGAAGGCTGACGCCAACAGATTTACAGTCTGTCCCCTTTGGCCACTTGGGTATCTCCCCTTATATCAGTAAGGATGAAGGGCAAAGGATAAAGGTTAAAGTGAACGAAAAAGATAGCTCTTTCATCAAAAACGTTCACGGTAAACCTTCGATCTTGTCTATCAGCAAAACCGGATAACGCAACCAGAATTCATACATTCCGACCACTTCATCCTTTATCCTTTGCCCTTTATCCTTGTCTTCTCTGGAGCTGGTGATGGGACTCGAACCCGCAACCTGCTGATTACAAATCAGCTGCTCTACCAATTGAGCTACACCAGCTTATGTCAAATTCGCTTGTTTGCGGATTAGAACGAAGCAGAGACTATAACAAATTTTCACTTTTGTGTAAAGCGGGAATTTGTCCTTTACGCTACCGTAGCGGTCTCCTCTACATTATAAACCCCGGAACATATCGGGCCTTAACGATATTTTGCCGCTGATGGCACCTTTTAAGCTATCCAAAAAGCGCTGTTTGTCTTGAGGGAAACGGCCCTCAAGCGGCAAGTAATTAGACGCATGATCTGTCCGAAATATCGTTCCTGAAAGCTCGAGGCCTTCAATGATATCATGCATCTCCTGCAGCAGTTCCTGAGCATTCAGCTCATTAAACTCCCCGCTCATAACATCACGATGCAATTGTGTACCCGGTATCACCATCAAACTGAGAAATGAAAGATAACGCGGTTGCATCTGATTGAGCGCGGTTATGGTCTCGCGCACATGCACATCGGAATACGCTCGACCTCCCAAACCAAGCAATACAATGACCGAGCTTTTTATGTGTGCCGCTGCAGCATATTGCACTGCAGCGACCATCTCCTGTACCGTCGATCTTTTTAGGCAACGGTCCAAGACGGACTGCGCACCGCTTTCAAGCCCGATGTAAATAAGCCTTAATCGATTATCATACAACTCACTGAGTTCTGATAACGAACGGCCAATGATATTATACCCATTTGCATAACTTGAAACCCTGTTTAACTGCGGTAACGCCTTATTCAAGATCTGTAACACAGGTATCAACCGTTCGTTCTGTAATACCAACGCGTCACCATCCATCAAGAAAACGCGACGTGTTCCAGGGTGACGCCGCGCATGATGCTCGATATCACGTGTGATCTCATCAAATGATTTAACCTTAAAAGGTTTATTTAAATATGCTCCGCAAAACGTACAAGAATTTGCCGAACATCCTGTAGTGACCTGCAGGAGAAAGCTATCCGCTTCTGAAGGAGGCCGAATGACTGGTTGTATGATAGGCATGTTATTCTTTTTTTAACTTATCCACGTAATCAACATCAATCACGAGATTCTCATGTAATGCAGCGCTGATCGTTCCACGTGCTGTGGCATAGATAAATATTTGTACCAACCCTTTTTCATCACTCCATGCAACTTGAATATCGGTCGGAGAACCTAATTCTTTACGCAATTCATACCCCGTTAACCCAACATAATCAGTTCTGTTCTTTATGGCTTTGCTAACGTTAGCATAATTGGGAAATATATACCCCGCACATCCGCTCATCAATAAAACAACTATCAGCACCCAAGCATACCGTTTCATATATTGCCTCCTTTATATTTTCACTTATGTTTAATTTTTGATTATCGTTATAGTACTACCACGGTCGATCATGGCCCGTATCTTCTTCTTAAGCCATTCCTTAAAAAGTCTTCGTGTCCCTGGGATCAATCCCAAAAAACCACATATGTCGGTTAGAAGACCCGGTGTGAGCAAAAGGATCCCGCTACAAAAAACGATCATACCGTCCAATATCTTCTCAGCCGGCATCCTTCCCTGATTGATCTCATATTGCAATTCCCGCAATATCATAAGTCCTTGTATACGAGCAAGATACGCTCCAAACACTCCTGTTCCTATGACCAGCAGAACGGTATTTAACACACCCCATACAACTCCGATTTTGATCAAGAGCGAAAGTTCGATAAGCGGTACTCCAATAAATAAAATCATCAAATAGATCATATATGCATCACTTGATCACATGTTTTTCTGCAACAAAGAAGCAACCGTTCTTTTTGTTGATAATAATCCCCTCCAAAGCGAGCAACGCGATCTTTAGCCGGACGCCGCCTTGGAATCCGCCGATCTCTCCTGTATTTTTAATTACTCGATGGCATGGAACGATAAGCGGGAAAGGATTCGCTGCCTGAGCATTCCCAACGGCACGTGCCGCATTTTTCACACCGATCCTTCGTGCTAGGACGCTATAACTAATAACCTTGCCATACGGGATCTTTCTTTGGTACTCGTATATCTTCTGGCTCAAAGCTGTCAGTTGGTCGTGTGCTGTTTCAACATACCTAAAATCAACGCGTTTACCACGCATGGCCTTCTTTATATCGGATATCAGTGTGCCCCATGATCTCACCGTGCATCCGGGATAAGTGCGCCGGATCAATCTTAAAAGTTTATTTTTTGATCTCGGCAAAAATAACCGCACAAGTTCTTTTTTTGCCCGCAGGGTTTCCCTCCACACCATCCCTATCGGCCCAAGCGACGTATCAAAAAGATCAAAATAATCCATAGCAACTCGCCTACGTAAAAAACCGTCGATAAACACAATAATGCTAGAGAAGTTTCCTTAGCTTTTCATTTTCATCCTTTAAACGATTGATCTGCTCTTGCAAGCCCTTTATCTCTCTCTGGTCCAAGATGTGCCTTACCAACTTGTTTATATCATCAATGATATGATCATCACCGATCGGCTTGCGTATATAATCAATAGAACGATGAAGCCATATACGTTTGGCAATTTCAAGGTTTTCGTTCGTCACGCAAATAACGAACTTTGTGTGCGGATGCAAAAATTCTATACCTTCGTGCAATTCGATCGGATTGATGTTCGTTAAACTATAATCTAACACGGCCAAGTCGGGCTGGAATTGATGGATGATCGAATAAACCTCTTCTGCATCACGAGCAACCTGCACTACATAGAATTCATCCAAGACCTGCTGTATGGCTTTGTTCTTCTGTTCGCTTTCAAGCGCCAACAGGACGCGGAATTGTTTGATCATCGGCCTGCTTCTCTCTTTATAATGAGTTCAAGTGCCGCCACTATTTTTTCATTATATTGTGTGTTAACGCACATCCACAATTCCTTCAAAGCCTTTTCGGGCGAAAGCGCTTTTCTGTACGGCCTGTTCGTTATCATGGCATCGTAGGCATCTGCAACCGTAAGTATCGAAACCAAAAGAGGGATCTCATCTCCCCTCAGGCCGTCAGGATATCCTGTACCATCCGGCCGCTCATGGTGGGAACGAATAAGTGAAAGCAGATCGGGATCTAAAAATGTTATCGGCTTAAGGATGTCTTCTCCGATCATAGGATGTTGTTCGATGATATCACGTTCGGCTTCGGTCAGTTCTTCAGGTTTATTAAGTATGGCTTCCTGGATCCCGATCTTACCGATATCGTGCATGACCGCTAAATTCTCCAATGTCTCGATCTCGTCACCGGAAAGCCCAAGCTCCTCGGCGATCTTACGACAATACTTCGCTACTCGCTCCGAATGCCCCTTAGTATAAGCATCTTTTGCTTCTAATGCTAACGTCAAGGAACGCAGCGCATTTATAAAACTCATTTTCAGGTTCTTATAACTTTTGCTGAGTGAACGTGCCATTTCATTGAATGAATCCGCAAGTTCCCCGATCTCGTCACTGCGTTTTATATCAACTTGGTGTTCAAGATTGCCCGCAGCGATTATGCGCGTTCCCGCAAGCAATCGTTTGATCGGTTTAGTCAACTTAAGAGACAACAAACATCCTAAGAGCAACGAGAGAAAAATATTGAGCAAGAATATATAGAAGAAGGTCTTGCCTGTGACTTCTTTTGCCTGCGCAACAACATCCGAAAGAATATCCACCCCTACAAGCGCGACCCGCTTGCCTTCTGAATCAAAAATAGGTGCATATCCGGAAATAAATGTTTGCCATCCCTCGGTAATGAGCTCCTTTTTTACGTGCGTATCAACGAACTCTTCGAATTCCCCGCCTAACTGTGAGGTATCATACCGTTCCCCAGGGACAGAAAAAAACTCGTTTTCATCTGCTGCGTCTACAGCAAATACGAGCTCATTATTGTCATTTTGGGCTATAGTGTAAATGTAACGAATAAGAGAGTTTTCTAATCGAACGCGGCGCAGCTTTTCACGAATAAGTTCGTATTCGTGCGTACGCATGCCTTCGCGCGTAAGAGGAATGGCCTTGTGCTGGTCTCCATCAATCAGAACTGCGGTAAGACGCGCGATCATTAATAATGACGATCGTACATCTTTCACACTGCGGTCAATAGTGTTTTGATAGACAAAAAACAAAGCTATACTGGTGATCGCAAAGATCAATGTAAATAATAATAAAGCGATCTTTATACTTAAACTAAACTTCATACGAAAGGTTATTTCTTCTTATCGATCTTATCGATCTCTTTTTTGATCGCTTCTATATCCACCTTGCGATCCTCATAGACATCTTTGATCAGATTGTACAAGCCTGTCTCCCGTAATGCGCTTTCGGCTTTTCTTCTCTTTTTCTCTTCGATCAAGAACCTGACAAGCTTGCATACATCACTTCTGAAACGTTCCGGGTCTTCGGTCTTATAGATATAATCCATCGCCCGGCGCTTCATCGATTCGATAACGCATTTCGACCGATCGATAGAGGTCATCATGACAGTGTGCGTGTCCGGATAATCCTTATTGATCTCTTGCTGCAGTTGGAGCGAATTGATATCAGGAATATTAAAATCGATTATAACAAGCTCGAGGGTCTGGTGCGCAATGCTTTCAAGCGCAACCTTCCCGCTTTCAAAGGTATATACTTTGAAGATATCCGCAAGAACTTGCCGCATGCTCTCTAGTCGTTCTTTATCATTTTCGACTATCCCTATGCTAAAATCGATCATCACTGCCTCCTTCTATTATGTACTACTGTTATACATTATAATTTCGTTCTGCTCCGTCATCATGCACGAGCACGCGTTCGTCATATGCAAATTGAACATTATTCTTTTTCATTGAACGATATATTTCGGATGATATAGCAGGCAAATCGACTGAACTGTATTCTTGCAAGAAGACCATACGCCCTCCCTTTGCGGCTGCTTCATGAGCAAGCGCTGCCGCATTCTCTTTATCGCTGAGGTCAACAAGGTAGCAAGAAACTTGTGGGTCAGCGAGCACTACCGTCGCATCGTGCGGTAAATACGCGTAACATTCTGTAGCATTTTCACCTGAGTTTTCAATAAACAGCAATGCCAAAGGAGCAAATTTAATCGCATACGGCAACAGCCTAAAGGCTATTTCGAGTATCTTAAAGGGAAGCTGTATTATAAGTATAGGTATCATCATCAACATTTGACATGATGACGTTGTAAACAAAACACATAGCAACAAACATACCGCGCATATTCTACTGCGTATTTTCTTCAGAAATACTCTCACTATTACCGCCTGTTTCCGTACCCAACCTATCATTAATGCTGAATTCCTTTTTACGCCACTGCCTGTCGGTCCCTTTGTTCACATATTCTAGATACGTTGAATAAATATCCGTTTCCTCATCGAAGGGAAATGTAAACATGACCACGAGCGGCGCTGATGCGATCCGCCAGAAATACGTAAAGAACGAGTGAGAATGCTTGAGCGGGGGTTCTTCATCACCAAGGATATCTGCCAGCTTTACAAAATCATATATCTCATCTTGTTCCCTATCTAACGCACAGATACCATAGCCCATCACGTTCACTGATATACCAATGATTACTAATACTATAATGCTCTTTTTCATACTATGGTACCTACTGCCGCTAAACTACGAAACAGCCTTTCGTTGGCCTTCAAGCTTGGCAAGCTCTTCTTTCAGTCTATTGTTCTCATCAATGATCTCATGTGAAAATTCATTGAGTTGAATATTATCTTTGATCAAGGCTGTCTTTTTTGCTTCTAAATTCTTGATCTCTTCCATTAAATATTGAATATCAATATTACCCGATGGTTCAGGCACGCGGCCGGCATGCGCTGCATTATCCGTTGTAGAAGATGCCGCCCGTTCTATGATCTTCTTTTCATATTGAAGGCGCATCAATTTCATGTTCATCTGCTTAAGTTTTACGTTCTCGAATTCGTAATACTTAAGGAGTTCCACGCGCTTGACTAAAAGCCTTTGCTTCTCTCCATCAATATTCGACACGTTTTGTGCGGGCTCACGCTGCGCAAGTTGCTCAACCTTGGCGATATAGGTCATGACCTTTTCATCTAACGCATTGTAAAGCTCATCAAATCGTTTCTGCATTAGGCTAACATCAATATTTTCAATATGTTCTGTCGATTGCGCAGCAACTATCTTTTTCTCTAATGATAAGACCGAGTGCTCCAGTCGCTCTAGGTCACGCTTGATCTTCCCATATATCTGGCTGTCCGCAGAATTAACCTGCGTGTCCTTTTGCTCGTGTGCATATTGACTCAACAGATAATCAATAAAAGACTCTTTCTTTTTCTGGTCAGCGTGACACCGTTCATGAGATGATGTGGTTTCTCTTGGGAAGGGCATTATATCGAGTGGATCATGGTAACTTGTCATGGCACTTTGTTCTGCTTTATTTATTGATCAAATGTACAGCTACATAAAAAAGGTCATCTTTTTTCTTCTCGACGCGCACGACCTTCCCGCAAAGACGTACAAAAGACTTATTTGAAACATCTATTTCAATATAGCTTTGTAATTTTTTTACTTCGACCGTCTTGTCCAGTTTCTCTTTTTCAACTTCTATAGCGATAGTAGATCCCAACGGAATCGGAATTTGGGCTTCAAGTAAAAGCCCCGCTTGCGAGATATTATGCGATTTGACTCGATAAATATCACTTATGTTGGCATCCGATACAAACTGACATTCCATCGCTTTTTTTAGTTTTCGCCGTTCAAAACGCCGTCTTTCATCGTTCTTCTGTTTTTGTGTACTCATATCAAAAGCCTTTCTTAAATAGATTGACTGCAATATCAAAACTTGTATCGTCAATGGTATCAACACGAACTACCTTGCCTAAAATATCACCTGTTTTCTCACGTACAACATCACTCAGGTCTATAAGATCGGGTAATTCCACATCATCAAACTTTAAGGCAAGTATATCTCCCACGTTAGGGGCACGCCGGGCACGGAACAAAACACCGAATTGACTTACATTTTCCAGATCGGCACAATCGTGCAATAATCTAATGTCACAGGTAAGAAAATCAACGTGCCCGTTGACACAGACTCGTGTAAATTTTCTTTTCTCGGACTTAAGCTCCTCAAAAGACCGTTGTCCTTCGCGTACGCGTTCACGGCGTTCTTTTCTGCTTGGTGTATTCTCCATTACCACTCCTTACAGATCAGTAGTCAATGGCTATTTCTTCTCGATGCATGCTCGGATCAGCCAATACTACTATTTTATTGTTTGTCGTTTGTTCTATATTCTGTATCTGTAGATCGCTTGACTGCATTACGTCTTCCGCGATCGCCGGATGTAATGCCACAAATATCTGTTTATTCTTGACTATGCCGGCTTTTTGGCGCAATTCCTTTAATACTTGTATTCGCATGGTCGGCAGGGATTTGATAACGCCACGACCGGTACAATAAGGACAACTTTGGTATATGGAACTTTCTTTCGAATCGCGGATCCTCTGACGGGTCATTTCTACAACACCGATCTCGGACATCTTTAAGATATTTATCTTGGCTTTATCGCGGACAACAGAGTCCTTGAGGACTTTCATCAACTCTCGTTTGTGTTTCTCCATGTTCATATCGATAAAATCGATGATGATGATCCCGCCAATATCGCGTAACCGCAATTGACGCACCACTTCTTTAGCAGCATCAATATTGGTCCTGAATGCCGTGGCTTCAATATCTTTCTTGTCTTTGAAGCGCCCGGAATTAACATCGATCGCGGTCATCCCTTCGGTCTGCTCGATCACGATGTAGCCGCCACTCTTCAAAGGTACTTTACGCAAATACGCGGTCTCAATATCACGATCGATCTTGTATTTTACAAACAACGGGACTTTTTCTTTATAGAGATCGGTATTGGCCCTGTACTCCGGTATGTATCGCTTTAAGAAATGCGCGATCTTGCGGTGTAACACTTCCGAATCCGTAATGATCTTTGATGTGTCTTCGGTAAACGTATCACGGATGATACGTTCAACAAGATTGAGCTCTTCATGAACAAGGCTCGGGGCTTTGGCTTTTTTAAGTTTTACTTGAACTTCACGCCAGACATTAAGAAGATATTTAATATCACGGTTAAATTCTCTTTTCGTCTTTCCTTCAGCTACGGTACGGACGATAAAACCGACATTATCGGTCAGTTTGCTCTCGGCAAGTATTGCGCGAATACGCTCTCGCTCGGCTTTATCATTGATACGACGAGATATCCCTAATTGCGTGCGATCGGTAGTCAAAACAAGGTAGCGTGCAGGTATAGAGATCTTTGTCGTAAGCCGCGGGCCCTTATTACGGATTGCTTCTTTAACAACTTGAACGGTTATTTCGTCGCCGACCTTGACGGTTTTTGCCAGGTCACTGCCTTTATTCGGCTTTGTCGGTACAATATCATTAAAAAATTCAGCATCTGATTCGAGATCGCTTTCATCGACATCATGCAGATAGAGAAAACCGTCCTTCCCCATCCCGATGTCGACAAATACAGCGTTTATCCCCGGCACAACAGCTTTTACTTTCCCCCTGTATATGTTGCCGTAGATCTTGCGCGCGCTTTCCCGCTCAATATAGAACTCTTCGAGAACGTTATTTTCAACGATCGCGATGCTGGTCTCGCCAATTTCCTGAGAGACTAAGACCAACTTATGCTCTTTTGGTGTTTTTTTCGCGTGTTTTTTCCTGCGCAATATCACTGATTCGGATCTCTTTTGGTAGCGCCTCGTTGAGGCGTTCTATTAATGCGTCAATCCGCATTTCTTGAATAAGATAGATGCGAACAACATCTCCACTTATTTCCTCGCCCAATTTACGGGCTCGGTCAAAACTGATCTTTATCTTGGGATTATAACCTTTGGAATAATACACGGGCACTTTAGCACGACGCAGTGCCCGGTCAAACACATTGACAAGATCTAAATGTGAAATATACCTCAGAATACCTTTCTTCGAGAACGTTAAGGTATACTCTATGCGTTCATCCATATAATCCTATAAAAGCAAGCCTGATCAACCTTGTTCATATGAAACGGCTTGCGAAGTAGTAAATTCCTCAGGATCACCCTGAGTATCAACGATCGTACATGTCACAAAGAACAATGTTTCCAATTTAGCGTTCGAACCCGCTGACTGTCTTTTTGACTGAAAGATGCGGCCTACGAGCGGAATATCACCCAATACCGGAACTTTATTGTAGGTCCCTGATTCTGCATCGGTAAGAAGACCGCCGATAGCGATCGTTTCAGTGTTCTTGATCAGAACTTGTGTTTGAGCACGTGTCGTCGTAAATGACGGATATGAAAGGTTCGTACCACCAATAGCACTGAACCCGTCAAACGAACTGATCTCGGGCTGCAAGTCAACCAATATCTCGTTCGCATCATTAACGTGCGGTGTAACGGAAAGCACCACACCGACATTGCGTGACTCATAGCCGGCAACCTCGAAACTTCCCGAATTCTCATTGCGTTCAAATGTCGGAATGCCGATCTCACTACCAACCTGCACCAACGCTTCTTTGTGGTTCAAGGTAACGATACGCGGATTAGAAACGATCTTGGTTGAAGACCGTGATTTCAACATATTAAGCACCGCTGAAAAAGAAGTAAAATCCAAAGAACCAAATGTATAATCAGATGAAGTTGCATTCGGGAACGTCGGATCAAACCCTGCCGGGAAGTCCGAAGACGTTGCTACAGCATTACCATCCTGAGCCGTAACTTCTGCTGACGAGTCATTGTAAGGGTAATACTTCTTGAGGATCTGTTCAACTGAACTCCATTGTGATGAAAAACTACGCCCATCAGTGAACGGAAATTGTGTCGGACGTTGGGCTCCAGTCAATGTCCCGGCGACATTCCAGTCAATACCCAAGTTTTCGGTGATCCCAAGTTCGGTTCTTACGATCTTGGAATCAATGTACACCTGCGGAGTCCTTCTATCCAATTTACCGATGACTTCTCTGATCTTATACACGTTTGTTGGAACATCAGTCACAATAACCGTATTTGTACGCGGAACTGATTTGATCCGGCCGCGTTCAGATATGATCTCTGATATTGCATCTTCGATCTCTTCTGCCGTTGAATAATTTAAAACGAATGCCTCGGTGATCAATTCTTCTGTCTGAAGATTTTCTTTTGTCGTAACACGAATAATGTTCTCTTCACGTTCATACACATAGCCGTACGTTCTTAAGACAACTTCAAGGGCCTGTTCCCAAGGGACATCGGTCAAACGTATGGTAACACTACCGCTCACTTCGGGACCGGTCACAATGTTTACCCCGCTCTTGAGACTCAATATACGCAAAACATTAATAATATCTGCATCTTTAAAATCGAGAGTAACGTTACCCTGAGAACTTCCTTCCACTGCCTCAGGGGTTGATTCTTCGTCTGCCTCAGCATACCGTTCATACACAGGTGCCTGTAGGGACACTTGTGCCATAACGTGGCTTACGCAGATAAAAAGTACGAAAACGACCGTCCAGATGGAAACTTTCCCTTTTTTCATGCTATCCTCCCTAATATTATTTGGGTTACTCTTTTGTTCCCCTTATTTGCCTGTTCCATGGCTAATTTTTTACAAGTATTATACCAAGTCGACAATTATTATATATATATCTGAAATATGTAACGGCAAAATTTTATCACCTAATAACACTTAACGGTACGATCATTTGTCATATTTATGGCACTAGGCTAAAATTGCCGCTTCATACGTCTGTTCCCGGCATAAAAATAACTATAGTCACCCTCAGACATTTTAAAATCCTATTACAAAGAGCGGAAAGAAGAAGACGTAACATTAAAACTCAGTTTCAGCAACATCAGAAAACATGCTCTTATACGCCTTTGGATCGTTAGCTTTCCCAACGTCGCCATAATTGATGGTGTAGGTTTTATCATCTCGTGAAAAAATGACCTTATTATTTTCGATCGTATCGATCCGAAATCCGCCGATGAAATTTCCTTCACGCAAGACCTGACCGTTTATGATCGCGACCGACCCTTTATCCGGATCGACAAGGATCCCTTCTATCATCAGATCATCGACCGATTTCAGGTAGGTCACTTGGGTCAATTCTATATCCTTGCCGATCAAAGGCCTGAATGGGTCACGATGTCCTCCCTCATCATAACTGATGCTAGCCCGCTCATCAATGATCGAAGCGTACACTATTGTAACACTCACCATTATTACTATACAAAGCCAAATGCCGTGCTTCACCATGTATGCTCTCCTGCTACAGTAAATCCCTCTTTTTTGATATAGCTGCTAGTTCCAATCTCGCCAATTGTTTTTTATCAGCCGACTCACCGGGGATCATCCGTAATGAAATGATCTGAAAAATATAGTTATGCGTTTCCAATTTTTGGATAAATTTTGCCAGTTGATGATAGCCGCTTTCAAGATCTATCTGCAATCCTTGGCGGTCGCAATATTTGTCCAACAATGCATCTTGCCCAAGGCTTCGGTCCTCCGGCGTGATCTCGAGTATCTTCACGTTGCATTCTGTAGCTAATTCGGATATTTCACTTAGTGCATTTTTGACCTGTTTATCGGTCGCTATAAGTTTGGAAACATCTTCCAAAAGGATCTCTGCATTCATAAGTTTTTGCGACATCGCCGCATAATCCTGAGCGCTCTTTAACGCCTTTTGGGTCAGATCCTTATTTTCTTTTTTCTTTTGGGTCAAAACGCCGTAATCTTTGAATGCCGGAACCAAAAAGAAAAAAATAAAAACAATGTAAACAAGACAAATAACGCCAAGTTTGTATAAAAGCGATCTATCAATACTGGATATATACTCTTTTATGTTTATCATAATGAAAATATAGTTAAGAATTCCGTGATCTCGATCTTGTCCGCCTGACGTCGTTTTGTTGTTAACGTAAAATCTATCTCTTTGGAAGCCGGCTTTTCCTTTACGGCCGGCTTTTCTGCTGCCGTTGCCTTTCTCCTCGGCGTTGGCTTTTGCCGCGACGATGCCTTCTGCCGCGAAGATGCTTTTTGCTTCGGCGCTATCTTTTCCTCCGCAGGCTCTTTTTCCATAACGATAATCGGGGCAGTTTCCCGTACTAAACTTTCAAAATACTCCTTTAAAACATTATTCAGTTTTCCAATAACTGATATCATCGTTTCGTTATAGACCGGCTTTATAAAACCCCGCAATTTCAGCTTCAAGCCCTCTTCATCCGTATAATAATTCAGCTCTGTCAACCAAACACCGTCCGGTATATTAGCATTGATCACATTCATTATGCCGGTCAGTGAATAATGCGGTATGAGCGACTTATGCACCACATTATCGATTATGTTCTGTAGTTCCCGCAATTCTTTCAACGCTTCTTGTGATTTTGTGCTTTTTTCACGAACTGCCGTAAGGGCCTTGTCCATTTCAGACACAGTCTCTCTGGTCGAATGGATCTTGATGACAACGATCAGATAAACGATAAAAAGCAAGATAAATAAAAGTATAAGGATCGGGAATATAGGGAAATTGAAATCCTTTTTTTTGACACGCAAATGTTCAGGCAGTATATTGACCCGTATCATTCCTCTCTCCTTATCGCCAATCCAAGAGGCACCGATAAGCTCCCGCGCAGCTGGTCCAATAACTGGATGTCAACATTCTCCCCGACCGAGAATTTCTTCATAGGATCGAACAAAAAGGTCTCGACCTTCAATTCTTCATTAACGATCTGGCAAAGGCCGTTCAGCCACGATGTCCCGCCGAACAAATACACCGATTTTACCTCTTTATCTTTGCATACCTGATTCTTGAAAAAATCAAGCGACAGCTTTAACTCTTGCAAAAAGTACTTCAGGCTGTCCTTCAAGATGATCTTGTTCTCCTGGACGTTTACATCAAGATTATACTTAAAATTGAGTGCTTCCTCGGGAGATAGATTAAGCAACTTAGCTATTTTATTAGTAATATCGGTCCCGCCGAATATCACATCACGCGTGAAAGCAGAATGGCCGTTGTCGATAATGCTTATATTGGTAAGTTCTGCCCCGATATT
Source organism: Candidatus Omnitrophota bacterium (assembly GCA_016928875.1). Classification (GTDB taxonomy): domain Bacteria; phylum Omnitrophota; class Omnitrophia; order JAHJGZ01; family JAFGJY01; genus JAFGJY01. Next base: position 61,544 of record JAFGJY010000116.1, read on the forward strand.
GACGAGCGCGACCGGCTCCTCTGTCTTCTCCGGATAGGTAACTTGAAAAAGGTTGGTATACGCAAAACAATCAAGGTCTAATGCATTGAGCTGTATCCCCGCTGCTTTGATGATGTCATAAAAAGACAGTACGGCGTCTTTTTTCACTGCGACCAATGCAAGCTTATAGAATTTCTTCGTGTCCTCTTTTTCTTCGCAAATAATGTCGAAGTCAATGAACACATCCGAAAGATTGAAGGGGATGTACTTTTCTGCCTCGAACTCCAACGCATTACGAAGGTCCTTTTTGCTCATATGCGGGAATCTAATATAACGGGTAATGACCGCATTGCCGGATATCGAAGAGTTGATCACAGAACTTGTAAATTTATTGTTCCGGAAAAGGGCCTTCAAGAGTTCGATCTTATCATTCGCCTGTGGTGTGATCTTTTGCGCGGCGACTCCAACGATCTTATACTCGTTGTTCTTTCTCTCAACTTCAACTGCAATGATGTTCGAATGGCCTACGCTAAGCCCAATAGCTATATCACGCTTGTTTTGTCCACAAAGCAAACTCCACAACTGAACAGCTTTAACCATACACACATCGCGCACATTTAATAAACGTGCTTTAATATCTTCTGTCGCCACCATGTGATAAACGCGTTAAACAGAAAGGATTATTTGAAGTTTATTAGCTCTTATTATAATAAATAATATTAGAACCTATACAACATTTTTCTCGTAAGAAACAACATATTGAAAACAAATAGGTTAATTCTACCCATTCACTTCTAATTATACAAAAAAGCCCCCTAAAACGGATTTATCCGTCAAGGGGGCCTCTATTAAAGCTGGCGAGAGGAATTGAACCTCCGACCTGATCATTACGAATGACCTGCTCTACCTGCTGAGCTACGCCAGCGTATCTGCACTCTTAAGATGGTTTTTTCTTGAATTTTTTGACGATAGAATCGAGAAAATCTTTACCGCATGCCTCATTGACCGCGAGCAAGAGCCGGTCGATGCTAACCGGTTTGCTTAAGACAGTACACGCACCGATCTTAAAAAGCTCCTCTTCAGAATCTATATGCCCGGAAAGTACTATGATCGGGAGCTGCGGTTTTTTTGCCTTGATGATCTCGATCAAGTAATTCCCGTTGATCTCAGGCATTCTAAGGTCAGTAATAACAAGATCGTAGTGTTTTTGCTCAAGCTTTACTAGACTATCTTCGCTTGTAAGGCTGACCGTAACGCCATGGCCTTCGGAGATCAGTATCTCACTGATGCAATCTAATATTTCTTCTTCATCGTCAATAATTAAGATCTCCATCCACATCCGCCTTTTTTGAGCACGACACCACATTCAAAGCGCTATGATCCGTAATTTATACAAAATAATCCTTCAAAATGCAACCCAAAAGATCAGCGCATATATTCTTGTAAAAGCACCTTTGCTTTTTCCAGCGCTTGAGCACGATGTGAAACAGCATGTTTCTTCGCTGGATCGATCTCTCCAAACGTCGCACCGAAAGGTCTGTAATAAAAGATCGGATCGTAACCAAAGCCATTGTTGCCGCACGCTTCTGGGGCGATCTCCCCTTCACACTCACCACGGACGACCCCGATCACTTTATTCGGCTCAGCGAGTGCCACAACTGCCACAAAACGAGCAGTGCGTTTGTGCCGTGGACAATCCTTCATTTCGGTCAATACCTTATTGCAATTGGACTTGTCGTCCTTATCGACCCCGGCGTATCTGGCAGAAAACACACCAGGCTTGCCCCCCAAATGATCAACGCACAATCCCGAATCATCCGCCAATGTAAGACAGCGCGTTTGCCGGGCATACCCCTGGGCCTTCTTAAGCGCGTTTTCTTCAAAGGTCTCGCCGTCCTCCTGGACCTCGACAATATCATCAAAATCGTTAAGCGACACTATCTCGATCGTAGGCATATCAAACAACTCCCTTAATTCTTTCAATTTCTTTTTGTTGCATGAAGCCAAAAGAAGTTTTTGTTTCACGATCTTCTCCTCATGCTGAACCCCGGCAAAGCCTGCTTCTGCAACTTATTCAATTCTTTGATGCCCTTTTTGGCCAGCACGATCATCTCATTCATTTCTTTTTCACTGAACGCTTTTTTCTCAGCTGTTCCTTGGACCTCAATGATCCCGCCCGAACCGGTCATAACGACATTCATGTCGACATCCGCAGCTGAATCCTGTTCATACGAAAGGTCTAACTGCACTGTTCCATTGACGATCCCAACGCTTATCGCAGCAACGGCATCAACAATCGGGTTCTCCGTCAAACGACCATCCTTAAGCATTGTGTGCACTCCTTGGCACAAAGCTACAAACGCCCCCGTAATGCTCGCCGTCCGAGTACCGCCGTCACCCTGAATGACATCGCAATCGATCCAGATCGTTTTCTCGCCGAGTTTAGTAAGATCGACCGCTGCCCTCAGTGAACGCCCGATCAATCGCTGGATCTCCTGCGACCGGCCGTTGATCTTGCCGCGCGAACTATCACGCGGAATACGCTTATTGCAGGAAGCCGGGATCATACCATATTCAGCCGTAAGCCATCCGCTCCCAGTTCCCTTTAAAAACGGGGGCACTTTGTCTTCAACCGACATCGTGCAAAGCACACTCGTATCACCAAAATGGATAAGACATGACCCAAGAGCGTTCTTTAGATATCCTGTCTCTATTTTTATCTTTCGTAATTGATTCTTACGCCGCATCGGATTTTTGCTCATTACAACCACCTTTCTAAAAAAGCCTCTATTTTTGTCCTGTTCTTGCCATCAAGATGTCCCGGCATATCACATTCGACCGTCAGCATCGGAATGCCGAACCGCTCTCTTAAGACCATATCATCGACCGTATGTGAACAAAATGCTTGGACATAATGTATCAATCCATCAAGCTTTCTCTCTTTGACCGCACGCGTAATATCTGCGATCCGGTTCTCAATGCCATATGGATACGTATAATTTAAATATCGCTGCACCAAGTCATCGGCCGGATCGAGCATAGCAAACTGCCGTTGCACTTCATTAAAGACCACCAGGCCCCCTTTTAATTCGATGAATTGATATATGTCATCAACAATGGGCGGAACTCCGATGTATCCGAGCCGCACTTTGCTCTTATCGGCGCTCTTGCGTTTCCGGATGTTTGCAATAAAATCATCGAGCGCCGCATCATACTTGACATGATCACCATTAAAATCAGTCGCGCTCACCAACCATAGATGGTTTTCAAATCCCGTTACTTTCAGATCTTTATAGCTTATAACATCCAGATAAGCAAGTTTCGAACGAACGCGATCGAGTGCTGCTTGCGTTGACCTCAATGCCGTCTCATCGACCACAAGCCATGTTTTTAAACGCTCGATCTCGGCTTGTAAAGCATCGTATGAATGCGCATGCGGGTATCCAAAACAAAACACCTCGATACCCTCATTATGGAATATTTCCGCAAGTTTTTGATTATTTGAACAATCCCCCTCGACCACAACGATGAGACGCTTCAGCCCTGCATGTTTGACAACACCATATATCCCCTTGACCCATGAGCAGAAGGCACCCGGAAACCCTTCGGCTTCCGCACGAGTAATAAATGATCGTGACGCACTATCGGTAATAAAGACATTATTCAGATCAACAGGCTCATGACCTGCAGCAAAAATTAGTTCTACCGGTATCGTAGATGTAAACCCTATTTCCATTTTCCTCTCATGGTATATTAAGCATTTTATGCAAACGTGGTATTACGCGAACATGGTCTAATCGCTGTGCGGCGACCCGTGAAAAATCCGTGAGTGTCCTCACCTCAACGGTATGATCACTGGTCAATGGTTGTATAACAAGCGGGACCGACGCATCAACTGCGGCAACGAGATCGACAGCTTCACGGAATTCCTGCGTATCTGTGTGCTGACCAACTATGATCTTGATAAAAATATCCTTATGGGCTTCAAGTGCACAACGCAAGAATGCTTGGTTATGTGCGAACTGGTTCTTCTCGCCGCTTACGCTCTGCAGTTTAATGTCCATCGCGATCATATCAAGAAAACCAATAAGCGAAGCGAGGTGCTCGAACAACACCCCATTTGTCTCCAGATAGAACCTGAAGTCTTTTTTTAAAAAAGCACATATCGCGACAAGGTCTTCCGCATACAACAACGGTTCCCCGCCGGTCAAACTCACATACGCATGCGGCCCGTTTTTCTCTTCAAGCGCATATACCCGCTCGATTATCTGCTCACCGCTCAAACGCTCGGGTTCTTTCCCCCCCTCATCGCAATACGCACATGCCAAATTACATCCGCTGAAGCGTATGAAGATATGCCGTTGTCCAACGCACAACCCTTCACCCTGCAAAGAACTGAATATCTCAGACACCGGATACTTCACGAATATATTCTCCCCTAGAAATTGCAGGGACAGGTCGGAACCTGTCCCTGCGCGTTATTACGTCATAAATGCGATCTCTTTATACCAAGATCTCTTTTAATGCCTGTAATGCCAAAAGATAACTTGATTTTCCAAACCCTGAGATCTGCCCAACGACCGCTTCGGCCGTGACCGAGTGTTTGCGATATTCTTCACGTGAAGCGATATTCGATAAATGCACTTCAATGACCGGAATGCCGCATCCTCGTATCGCATCCAAGATAGCTATGCTGGTGTGCGTATAGGCAGCGGGATTTATGATTATCCCCTTGATCCCCTTACTTGCCGCATTGCCGATCGCGTCGACTATATCACCCTCGCTGTTATATTGGTCTATGTTTGCATCCAGCCCTAATGACCGAGCCACCTTCGATATCTCAGAATTGATCTCGTCCAACGACAACTCGCCGTATATATCTTTCTCGCGACGTCCTAACAGTTGTAGATTCGGCCCATGTATGACTTTGATCTTCATTATACCGTCCTTTCAGATTAAATATGTTCGGTACAGAGTCCTATTGTGGTCTATTATTATTGGTCTTGACCATTTTAAGAATATGTAAAAGCATTACTAATAGAATGGTTTGTACGAGCAAAACGATCTGTGACGAAATATCACTGCTCGTTAAACTCAGCGCACCCATACCGGTGCAAAGTCCTACGAGACAAATAAATGAAACCGCTTCTCTATGGGTCATGCCGACCTTGAGCAAACGATGCGAGAAATGGTTCTTATCTCCCACGAACGGTGACTGTTTGTTCTTGATCCGTATTATGATCACCGATACCGTATCATAGATCGGCACACTCAATATCATGAGCGGCGCCACGAGCGGTACCAGGCTCACTTGACTCTCATAATAGAACGTACACATTATGATCAAGGTGCTCATCATAAAACCGATGAACAAACTCCCGCAATCTCCCATAAATATCCGTGCTGGCGGATAATTATATTTAAGAAACCCTAATAATGATCCCATGAAGATCAACAGTAGCATTGATATCAATATTTGACCGCCACGGAGACAAAAGAGCAATAACATAAAGGCTGCGATGAACGCAACCCCTGCTGCCAGACCATCAATATTATCAAGCAAATTAAATGCATTAGTGATCGCGATGACCCAAAGGACCGTGACCACCATATTCAGGCCGAAATGTGCCCCGAACAGTGTTATCGCGATACCATTCATAAAAAGAATAATACCCATTACGGTCTCAAAGAACAACTTTCGTTTTGGTCCAAGCACCTTGAGATCATCGATCAAACCCATAAAAAAGATCATAGAGCCACAAAACATGATCACTAAGAACTTGTTCAGGTTCTTCAGTGCCCCTTCGATATAAGGCGCCAATTCCTGGATCCAGCTACTAACAAAGGGAAATCCGATCTTTATCACAATAAGATGGATAATTATCGTCAAATAGAATGCGGCAAAGATGCCCACTCCCCCAAGTAACGGAATCGGCGTTGTATGCAAACGTTCCTTCTTCGGATGAGCAACAAGACCTCGCCTGCTCGCCCAAGAAAGGACCAACGGCATGAGCAACACGGAAAATCCAAACGCGAAAAGAAAAATATAAATGAATACAAATATGATCAAACTCATATCAAGCCCCCAAAGAAAGACGAAGATCATCGACAAAATCAGGGTACGAAATAGCGATGCATCCTGTGTTTTTCACGGTAACTGCTTTCTCTGATGCCAATCCGGCAACAATGAGCGACATCGCCGTACGATGGTCATCATAACTTTCAACTTCAGCATCACCTTGTAATTGGGTCTTTCCCATGATCGTGATGGTGTCATTCTCAATGGCGATCTCGGCGCCCAAAGCCCGCAAACCGGTTGCCATTGATTCGATGCGATCTGTCTCTTTAACCCGTAATTCCGATGCATTCATAATGCAAGACTGTCCCTGAGCGAACGCGCATGCGACCATCAATATCGGTATTTCGTCGATCAAGAACGGTAATCGATCCTCCGAGACGGTCACTGCCCTCAGTTTAGAATGTCGCACCGAAATATCCCCACAAGGCTCTCCTGCAGATCGTTTTACCTTTATCTCGATATGCGCCCCCATCTGCTTCAAAACATCAAGGATGCCGATCCGCGTTGGATTAAGGCAGACATCTCTGATAACTAATCCCGAACCGGGAATAATAAGCCCTGCGACAATAAAAAACGCGGCAGATGAAATATCGCCCGGAATAAGGAGATCGTCGACTGCGTCCAATGATGACGTGCCGTCGACCTTAAGAATGTTACCTTCTTTCGTAAACCGCGCACCAAAAAGATCGAACATGCGTTCAGTATGGTCCCGCGATCGTTTCTTTTCAATGACCGTTGTCGTTCCTTCGGCATAAAGCCCGGCCAATAACAACGACGATTTAACTTGAGCGCTGCCCAATTTTTCAACATGCGTGGCTCCGTGCAAGCGAGAGGACTTTATCTGAAGAGGAGGATTGATCCTTTCCCCTATTCCATAAATATGTGCTTCCATTGCGCGCAATGGTAAAACAACCCGGTCCATCGGACGCTTGGCAAGGGATTCGTCACCTTCCAATGTCACGTCAAACCCTTGCCCCGCAAGAAGACCACTTAAGAGCCGCATTGTCGTTCCGGAATTTCCCAAGAAAAGCGGTTCTTTCGGTGCCTTTAAGCCATTCTTCCCAACGCCGTCGACGACGCAACAAGTACCCGAAAGCTTGATGTTAACGCCCATAGAACGAAACGCATTGACGGTCGAAATACAATCCTCCCCGGTCAAAAGATTTGAAGCAGTGCTTCTACCGTGGGCGATCGAGGCAAGCATGACGAAACGGTGCGAGATCGATTTATCCCCTGGAACAGAAATGTGCCCGCGCAGGACCTGCCCGGGCACACACAAAAAATCTGTCATAATTATTACATCCTGCGGATAAGAACCTTGACGGTTTTCAGTTCTTCTGAAAATTTCTCTTGGTTCGTTAACAACTGATCAAGCTTAGCGTTGATCGCCGCAATATCCTTGCTAAGAGAATCTATTTTTGCGGATACGGCTGCTTCGTTCTTATTGGCAGTCTGTGCATAGACCGCCATTGACGAAAACGCGATCAAAACTACAATGCATATCGATACGAGCAAATATCTTTTCATACGTCCTCCTTTTTAATCCGATATAATAAACCCGCTACATTTTCTTAAAACAAAAAAAGAGGGTCATTCCCTCTCTTAACTCAAAGAACGACGCATAATTAACCGACGTATTTCAGTAATTCTATAACCTGCACAACTGTAATTACACTAACTATGCCAATTGCAAAGATTAATAGCCCTAAATAAACGCTTTTTGTGCGATCAAATTCCAATGATATCACCTTCCTGTATCTTCAAATTTTCCCGTTCTTCCACAATAGCACTGGCAGAGAGAACATCATATAATTTTTCGACACGTACAAGCCCGATCGGTTGCTCGTCACGGTAAACGTTCAGAACATCACCGATCTTAAGGCCATCGTCCGCACCGATGTTCGATATAACGAAATTAAATTTACGATTTACCACTTCTACCCGGCCTGATACCGATATTTGCGGCTTTACAACGACCGGCTCCAGCTCAACGCTAACATTGACATTATTTTGTCCTTCCGCTGCAGGTGGGGGTATAACGCCTTGTGCTAAGGGAGGGTTCGTAAAGCTTTCGCCTGGTGATGAACGTAATCGTTGTATTTGTGCCAGTAGGCCCTGGTTCTGATCCTTATAGTCTTCAATAATGCCTGAACTGCTTTTCTTGAATTCAGCATATTCATCACGCAATTTCGTAAGATCAGCATCTATTTGAGCCAAGCGCTTCTCTTGTTCTTCGATCGTCGCTTTCTGGTCCCTTACCTTGGTCTTATAACTATCAACCAACCCTTTCTGTTTTTCGACGTCTCGACGAAGCTCCTCATTCTCCCCGTTCAGATCCTGCACCTTCATCTGAAGGCCGGCCTTGTCCTTTTCCAGCTGACTCACTTGAGCCTCCAGCGCGATTCGTTTTACCTTCTCGTTCTCCCGTACAAAACACAGAACAACGGTAAGCGAAAATGATACGATGCATAATATTAAAAATATAACAATGCATATCTTCATCGCTCTCATACATGCCCTTTCATGATAGTGGATACGATTTTTAGAAAGTTCGTGACTGCTCCTTAGTTATGGGGAAATGCCCACTGATCTGAAACTGACGATTACAATCCCTTGCACTAGTATAGATATAGTAAAGTTGAAATACTAAGTTTAATGCATATTACCATAATGGTTTTTAAATTGCAAGGTGTTAACTTATTGTCGGTTAGGTAATTTAACGGTATGAAAAAATGACGGGTTTTTGCAGGTTTTTATAACTTTTGTAAAACATAACACTCGGTTCCAAAACCTGTTGCAGGTCAAAGATACCCTCTGTTTTATACAAAATCTCTAATAAAAAAGAGCGGCACCGTTGTGATGCCGCTCTTTATAAGTCTTTTAGTTAATATATCAGGCACCTAAGCAATATTGCAATGTTCAACCTGCCAGCGCCCTATATACATTTTCTTGAGCTCATATGAACTCGACTTCGCTTCCTGAGCGGAACCTATGTAATTCTCAAGTAATGTCGTATTGAAATGGATCCGTGTACTAAAGAACAGTGGCGCTATAAAGCTACAAACTACAAAAGCCAGTGCAAGGAACGCCAGCATGATGCTCCCTGCCACAAAGTTATCGTTCATCAATACCACGGCAGGCGCAAAGCCAACGCCAAGCATTAAGATCACCGGATATGGCGAAGGATGTTTGAAGAATATGCCACACTTCTTGCATTTAAGTACATGTTCGGCATGGAAAATGTTTGGCAGATCGAAGAAAGAATGCTCAGATATCCGTTTATGGAACAGTGAGGTATGTGAACATTGAGGACATTTCATAATGCATGCTCCTTTGTTTCTTCCCAATACTAGATCAAGTTGCCGATATTCATCAGATTGATATACATCAACGTGAAATACGCAACAAGCATCACGACCAATCCGACCAATATACCGAGAAACTTTTTCTCGGCGGCAGACCGATATTTGAGAAGTAATTCACCCTTCCCCTGCGGAAGGTATACAGACCTGAAATGCGTGGGTGAATCATACACCTTTACAGGCCGCCCATTAAAGAAAGCTTGCCAGTCCTTGTACCGTTTGTCAGAAAGCCACAAAAAGCCCTCTTTTTTGACATCAAGGCTCATGTAGATCGTGTTTTTTGCGAACATCTTTGGTCCTTTCTGGGATGGATTGACATAATATTTATCGACGCAAGAAGGCATATACTTTAATAGTAATACTCTAAAAAAAAGAAGCAGGTCTTGATCATGCAAGATCTGCTTCTTTCCTATTACACTGGTATGAGATGTTATAAATATATACTATTTGACCGGAAGAGTAATTATGACCTCAGTTCCTTTGCCTTCTTCACTCCTAATATCAATCGTACCTTTGTGAGCATCCGCTATCATTTTTGCGATCGACAACCCGAGCCCACTGCCACCTTGTTCCCTTGAACGCGACGTGTCGATACGATAAAACCGATCAAAAACCTGCGAGACCTTATCAGCAGGGATCCCGATGCCCTGATCCTTGATCGAAACACGGACTACGTCGTTCGCACTTTGCAACGTTATCGCAATATGTTTCCTTGCCGGAGTATATTTTATAGCATTATCCAAAATATTAATGAACAACCGCTCGAGCATGATCTTATTGCCCTGGACCATGATGTTCTCCTCTGGTACACATTGCAATATAAGCTCCTTCGCGCGCGCCACCGGCTGGAGAAAGTCTGCCATCTGTGCAATCAGTTGACTGAGGTCGACATTTTCAAATTCGATCTCGCCCTGCCCGAGGTCAGAACGCGAGAGGATCAACAGATCGTTGAGCATTTTGGATAATCGGTCATATTCCTCGATGCTGCTTTCGAGTACACGCCGATATTCTTCCAGGTCACGCTCACGATCCAAGATAACTTCAGCCTCTCCCTTTAAGGTCGTGATCGGTATCCTTAGCTCATGTGAAGCATCGGCACTGAACTGTACGATCTTTCGATACGATTCAGATAATTTTTTAAAGACATCGTTAAACGTCTCAGCCAGATGATCCAATTCATCCCCACTCCCCGTCAGTGGCAAGGGAGCTTCAAAAGCGTTCGATACCGTGATCTTTTGAGCTGCTTTCGTTATATGTGTGATAGGTTTCAAATAATGCCACGCAAGCAAATAGCCGCCCAATCCTGCCAACATAAGCACGACCGGGATCGCCAATACCAACGTAATACGGTACTTTGAAAGTACATTCTCCACACCGGTAATATTTACGCCGAGCTGTAGGAAATAGATCATTTTCCCTTCACGGAAGATGGGCCTGGTCAATAACCGGACTTCAGTATCCTTATAACTTTTTACATATGTTGCAAGTGTTTGAGGAGTTGGTAAGGCCGTGCCTTCCACGAGCGTTTTCGGGGCTTCCAACGTGCTTTCCTCACTATCGTCGCGCACATTCTTCAAACGATCCACGACAGCAAGGTCCTCGGCAAAATTATGGGATTTTGCAAGAATATTACCGTTAAGATCAAATAACGCATAATACAGTTCGAATTGTCCCGCTGATCGTTCAACACGATCATTAAGTTCATGGATTATCAGGTTGCGTTGATCAAGATTTTTCGCTATATATGCGGCACTGTGTGCAAATTCATTTTCCATAAAAAGCGTCACATCGTGCAACAAGGCGAACTTCAAGCTGTGGTAAAAATAAAATGAGATGGCAATAATAGTGATCAGCAGAACGCAGATGTATCCCACGGTAAGGCGAAACCGGATAGTATTTAAAAATGAGGTTGGTTTAACGTTGTTCAAAGACATATCCTACACCACGCACGGTATGGATCAGTTTTTGGTCAAATCCCTTGTCGATCTTTTCCCGGAGTGAATTAATATGTACATCAATGACATTTGTCATCGAGTCGAAGTTATATCCCCACACATTCTCAGAGATCATCGTACGCGTAAGGACCTGTCCGCAATGTTCCATAAAATAACGTAATAATGCAAACTCTTTCGGCGTGAGTTCTACCACCGTTGTTCCACGTTGAACCTTATGTTGCAAAAGATTCATGGTAAGATCCGCGACCCCCAGAACATCCTGAGGCTTGTCTTTCTCACGTCGTACCAAAGCTTTTATACGGGCCAAAAGCTCGGCAAAAGCAAACGGTTTCACCAAATAATCATCCGCGCCGTAATCAAGCCCTTTTACTCGATCACTTACCGTGTCTTTGGCGGTAAGAAAGATGACCGGTGTCTTGATCCGTTTACTGCGCAGCGTGCGTATGATCTGATATCCATCAACCTTCGGCAGCATAATATCAAGCACAATGCAATCGTACTCATTTTCTTCGGCAAGGAAAAGCCCCTCCTCCCCGTCAGATGCCGTATCAACGGTATAAGCATTTTCCTGCAATCCCTTACGGATAAAATTAAGGACTTTTACTTCATCTTCAACTACTAATATTCTCATTATCTTTTACCTCTCGGCAATATGGTAACAAACAACGCGTAAAGAATCACGAATTAAATTTTTAGATCTCTTCGATCGCTGAACCCTCGATCCAGCCGCTCTTGCCCTTCGATAACCTGATCTGTACCCACTCATCCTGTGATCGTATCATGCGTGCCTTAAGCCCTTCATGTACCGTAAATGCCACGGACCCCGTATATGACGGGCTGTAACGCACATCAACAGCTTCAGCGATGATCACCCCTATGTCTGTTGTCTCTTCATCGTTGATCTTAAAACATGTAAAGATGATCGATAACAACGTAACTATGATCAACGTGATCACGAGCGGCACCCCAGCTGCCCGCATTGTTGGTATAAATATCAATATGACCACACATACAAAAAGCGTTAGGTATATACCAATTGTAAAATAAAACCATGACCGCGCTGAAATACTATCGCGGATCGTAATAATAATTTTTTCATGCCACGCGTATTGATCGTCCGGTTGTTTCTCTTGAAGTGTCGTTTCAACCAGTTTTATGTTAGCGAAAAGGTCCTCATCATGCGGGATCAACTTCTTTGCCCGCTCGTAATTGACGATCGCTTTGCCGATTTTCCCCAGTTTGTAATATGCATTACCGATATTGTAATATAACGCGCCTGAACGGAATCCCAAATGCACAATCTCTTCATATAGTTCGATCGCTTTATCGTATTCTTGTTCTTGGTAATGATTATTCGCGGTAAAAAACAAATCTTCTATTTCATCCGTGCTGGCATAGGAATGGTACGCGATCCCGATCATAATGAACACTATTATGCTGAGACCCATACCAATCCCAGCAGATACCCGTTTTATTTTATATATTTTCATACGCCGTTTATAGCTCCTTTTCCAGTCTGGTAATAACGTTACGAATATCATCCAATAATCGTGTCTTGTTCTCTTCATCCACGAATGCCTTCATGCCCGCGGCATATTTGATATGATCGGTGGTTTCATAAAATTCACGCACCTTTATAACTATTTCACTGTCTACGCTTTTACTTGCAATTTCATCTGCTATATCAGCTGTGATCGAAGCAACCGGCATGTGTAATTTCGCACCCAAATATTCGCTGAGTATCTTAGCGAGATAAAAATAAAACTCTTTACCTGTCTCTTTTTTAGCGCTCGCAAGCTTCTTTATTCCGGCCGTTGCCATTTTGAACGCTGTTTTTTCCTTCGCATATGTCGTATCCGTTTCAAAACGTATTTTTTTCTTATTGAAATAATAAAGTACTATAGTGATTAAAACCGGCAGCAAAAGAATAACAAGAATGAGCAGAATATTCGTATACACAGGATGCTCTCGCAGTAAGACATCGCCAAGCGATGTCTTGATGAAGTGAATGTCATGTTTGACTATTTGGATCTCCTTGCCATTATCACCTTTATCACTATCGATCGCAATAAGCCGTATCTCTTCGTCATACCCTTCCGCTTTATCGGCCGT